>JACQZD010000112.1 GCA_016207865.1 Nitrospirota bacterium | reverse complement strand
TTATGAGGTTAATCCCTATTTTGAAAGCATCGCAAAAGAAAGGGGCCTCTGGAGCAAAGAGCTTATTGAAAAAATTGCCGAGAAAGGGAGTATTCAGGAGTTCAGTGAGATACCCGACGATATAAAGAAAGTGTTTATCACGGCGCATGATGTTTCTCCGGTGGACCATATAAGAATGCAGGCGGCCTTTCAAAAGCATGTGGACAACGCCGTTTCAAAGACCGTTACTTTCCCGCACGAGACCACCACAAAGGATCTGGAAGATGTTTACCTCCTTGCCTACGCACTCGGATGTAAAGGCGTTACTGTTTACAGGGACGGCTCAAGGGAAGATCAGGTCCTTTCCACAGGCAAAACGGCCCCGGAACAAAAAAACCAGACAGCCGCGCCCGTCAATACAGAATATGCAGAATATGTACAAAAAATAGTTCCAAAGAAACGGCCTGAAGCCATCAAGGGAACTACAAGACTCATGAAAACCGGATGCGGGCATTTGTATGTTACTGTCAATGAGGACGCAAACGGCAATCTCTTTGAGCTCTTTACGCACATGGGAAAGGCCGGGGGGTGCGCCGCAAGCCAGGCCGAGGCCATCGGAAGGCTTGTCAGCCTTGCATTGAGAGGGAATATTGAACCTGTTGAGATCGTCAAACAGCTCCGGGGCATAAGCTGCCACAGCCCGGCTTGGGCCAACGGAGGACGGATAGCCTCGTGCTCCGATGCCATTGCGCATGCAGTTGACAAATACCATCAGACCGGCGGCAACGGCAACGGCGGCACTAAAATGCCTGACGGAAAGATGCTCTTTATTGTCGGCGCATGCCCTGAGTGCGGGGGAAAGGTTGAGCCTGAAGGCGGCTGCGCCGTATGCAGAGACTGCGGATTCACAAAATGCAGTTGAGCACGGAGGCACAGCGAATTAGATGAATGTCAGCGGTTATATGCAAAGCAGGCTCTATTAAAAGATTTCACAGGAACATGAAAAACTATGTTCCTGTTTTTATTGTTTCTCTATAGACAAGGGAGATTTTTGGGCTGTCATTCCGGCTTGTCCGGAATCTGTTTTCTGTTATTCCCGTAAAACTTGTGCTCAAAAGCAGTAATCGGGAAACGAAAATCCAGAAAACAATCCCCTCTTTGACAAAGAGGGGTTAGGGGCGATTTTTTAGACGTCATTCCCGCGAAGGCGGGAATCCAGATTCTGGCAACTAAACATGATTACAGAATTTAACAACGATAAAAATGTATATATCCTTGGGGCGGGGTTTTCAAAAGAATTAGGACTTCCTTTGCAGGATGACTTCCTGCTTGTAGCAAAAGAAGTTTATTTTAAAGATCCATCGCAATATAACCATTTCAAAAGAGTCTTTGACTATCAAAACAGTCTCTCAAAAATGAAAAACTTTTTATCTTACCCTTATAAACTTAAAAACTGATTTTTTAAAATTAATAATTGATGTGCTTAAAGAACTGACTCCAAATCCTTTTTTCAATGACACTGTCGGGCATTTAAAATTTAATCCTCAATACAACAGCTATCTAAAGTTTCTAAATTTATTCATCAAAGATGATAAAAAACTCCATTATATTGATATTCATAAGGATACGATAATTAGTTTCAACTATGATTTAGTGTTCGAAGCAACAGCATCCCTTTATAATTGGAATAGACGTAATAAAAAGCAACCGCACATTACCGAGTATGAACTTTTAAGGCTAAATATTACCTTTGGAAAAGAAAATATTTCAATTAAGGACTTGTCAGATTTTTTTACTGGCGGAATAATAGAAGATAGGTTCCAAACAAATGCTCTTTCTATAGATACAGAGCAAAGTATTAAATTAATCAAACTTCATGGTTCAATAAATTGGCAGGGATACTCCAGTAATGAGTCATTTATCATCCCGCCAACTTGGAACAAATCTGATATAAGGGTAAGAAAATTATGGGAAGCTGCATATAATGAATTGAAGGAAGCAAAGCGTATAATTATTTTAGGCTATTCCTTGCCTCAAACTGATACATATGTTGAAAGTCTTTTAGCTCTTGCTTTAAATGAAAACAAAATATTACAAAATATATTTTTCATAAATCCTGATAATGATAGGGTTAAATCTCGCTGTGTTTCATTATTGGATAAGTATTTTATGAAACATTGTGAGTATAAAGAATGGACATTTAATGAATTTATGAACTCCCCTGATGGAGAAAAATTCATTGAGAAAAAGTTAAACCGTTATGTACATAATATAGTACTATAGTGTACACGTGAATCTTTATGAGAACAAACATCATCACAATCATTGACACATCAAGAATAATCAATGAAAGGATAAGGTATGAACACATCACTTGCAATTAAACATGAAATAGACACTTCATATTTTGAGCGAAAGAGATTGGAAGCTAAATATACAAGATACTTCAAATCGCGCCTTGATTACAGGCAGCTTGTAACTTATGTCCCAAACAAAAAACTTCCTGTTTATAACTGGTTTAAATATAAAGAAGGTTTCTCAAGACAGCTTGTTTATAACATTCTCAAAGATGAGCAGGTAAGCAAGAAAGATATTATTTTTGATCCCTTTGCAGGCTGTGGAACAACTCTTCTTACATGTAAGGAATTCGGCTACAAAGTAGTTGGTCTTGATATTTTACCTTTAGCAATTTTTGTCGCAGAGGTAAAGCTTCAGGATTGGTCTGACCTCAGTCTGTTGGAAAAAGCGGTAATATCATTAATGAATGTAAAATATCGCAAGCCGAAACTTTCCTTGCCTGATGTCTCTATTATTGATAAGGCGTTCCCGAAGCATATACAGGAAGAAATTCTTTTTTACAAGGAACATATCCTTGAATATGAGAAACCAATACAGGATTTTTTGATGCTTGGACTGATAAGCGTTCTTGAAAGCGTAAGCTATACTTCAAAGGACGGTCAATTTTTACGATTGGTGGAAAGAGAAATTCCTTCAGTTAAGGATACATTGCTAAAGCAGCTAAAAAACATGATTGACGACCTTTATCTTCAGCAGCAAGCGCTTTTTAAGGGTGGAACGGCAAAGATAGAAATACTCAAAGGTGATGCGAGGGAATTGTCTCTTCCTATAAAGTATTGGGGAAAGATCGGCGCAGTGGTAACATCGCCCCCTTATCTGAACAGGTATGATTATTCAAGAACCTATGCCCTTGAACTCTGTGCGTTATTCGCTGAAGATTCTAAGTATATAAATAACATCAGGCACAGTTTACTGAGGTCCCATATCGAATCAAAAGTTCATAAAGGCAAATGGATAAGCCTCCCTGCAGTAGATGAAATCGTGCAGAATCTCAAAGCAAAAGAATTAAACAATAACAGGATTCCAATAATGATACAGGGATATTTTGAGGACATGAATCTTGTAATAAAACAACTCGTGACATATTTAAAGCCTGGCGGCATTGTTGCACTTGTCGTGGCAAATGCCCGCTTTGAAGGTGAAATGGTTCCTACTGATCTCATTTTATCAGAGCTTGCCGAATTGAATGGTCTCAAAACAGAGAAGATATGGATTACACGATATAAGGGCAACAGTTCACAACAAATGGCGCGTTACGGAAAAGTGCCTGTTAGGGAAACAATTGTTTTCTGGAGAAAACCTTTATGAAGAGAAAAGAGAGGCAGACTGACGAAGTTTTTCAGGAAGCTCTTACCAAATCCTACACTTCAAGGGCAAAATTATTTTACACATTTATCAAAGGGAAAAACATTGAAAAGCTGTCTTCTCAGATAAAACAATTAAAGACGCATAATTTTATATGGAAGCCTTCAGAATACGGCATCAGTAAAAATGCCTTCTATATAATAAAAAAGCAATCTATTGAACCATCACACGTATTTTGTCATCCTGATGTTTTGTTGCAACAACCCGCCTTAAAAGAATATTACAGAAATTTGGCAGCGCTTTCAAAAAAGGGGTTAAATCAGATTCTTTCAGGCGAACTATTGCGATTTAATAAGTTTAATAAGAAGGACAACTTGCAGCGTAACCGTATAATCGCAGAGATATTAAACAAAATAATATCAGTAGTAATTGAAAATGTGTCCAAAGAATTTTCTCTCTCACTTGCTCAAGAGATTGTGTTGGCAGAGATAGGGGCTGAAATTCAGGGAACATGGGTAAACAGAGTAGGACAGGGAGCCGCAAAGGCAGTTGAAAATATCGTTCAGGATTACGCAAGTGAAAAGAAATTTATTTTAAAAACAGAAAAGAAAAAAATTGTTTATAAGAACAAAAAACGAAAACAGACGCACATTATACTAAAAAATAATTGGCGCATTATCTTTTCCCCTGAACCAGATATTGCTATTAAGGATCCAAAAAACAAACTACGGGTTGCTATCGAAATAAAAGGAAGCATGGATAAAGCAGGTGCACAAACACGTTTGGGAGAAGCTAAAAAATCTTTTGCAAAAGCGAAAGCCGAGAATGCACATTGCTTGACAATATATCTTGTAAGCTGCCTTACTAAAGCGGTAGTTGAACAATTAAAAACAGAACGAGAGATTGATAAGCACTTTAATCTTATAGATATTCTATATAATGACAAAAAGAAACAGGAGTTTCTAAAAGAGCTCTTTCATTACCAAATACGGATTGAATAATTAGAGGAATAAGTGGTAGCTGACAGAGTCATATATAGATGCCGGATAATGAGAATCTTTTGATATGATTTCTTGCGCATTAAATAAAACTCAGTGCATATGTCCGTTCTCCGAACCGCTTTTTAAGACATTAGGGGAATGGGAAAAGTTATATTTCAACCATGCCCGGCTAAATGAGCAAAGCGGAGCAGGCATAACAAGAGACTACATCAATGATTTGGGGCAAAAGCTGTATGTAAAACTATCCGAGGTTATTCAAAGCAAATTGGGCGCAATCAGGGAGGAAGAATGTATTAATTATGCCTATGATTTTGTTTTAAATAAAACATATGCAGGCTATAGCCCAGAAATTACTACAATATATGGACAACTAAAGTCCATCCTTGGCGTAGAAATCCATCCGGCGCCGGACGAGTGGGACAGAGGCTATAATGTTGATTTCTTCATAAAAGTCAAAGACAAGTACATCGGTCTTCAAATTAAACCTGCCGGATATGCTTATATCCCACAAATTGTAAATGAACTTGAGTTTCAGAAAAAAACGCACCAAAAATTCACTGAAAAATATGGCGGAAAGGTATTCTATATCATCTCGGTAAAGCAGGATAAAAAGAAGGTCATTCATAATCCTGAAGTAATTGACGAAATCAAAAAGGAAATCGGCAGATTACAAATTACAAGTAAATGTTTATAATATCTTCTCTGTGCACCTGCCTGCGGCAGGCAGGTCTGTGGTTAATTGTAGTTTTTAATTTAAGGAGTTTTCATGCGCCCGGACTGGGACAACTATTTTATTGAAATCGCAAAGGTGGTTTCTTCAAGGTCCACCTGCCTGAGGAGAAAATACGGTGCTGTCATTGTCAAGGACCATGTGATAATAAGCACCGGCTATAACGGCTCTCCAAGGGGCGCGCTTAACTGCATTGACACCCAAAAGTGCAAAAGGAAAGAGCTCAACATCCCTTCGGGCGAAAGGTATGAGCTTTGCGAGGCGGTCCATGCCGAGCAGAATGCGATTATTAACGGAAGTCCCGAACGGATGAAGGATGCGGTTATTTATATCGCAGGGTTTGAGGAAAATGCCGGAGACGGCAAAACAAAGGAATTTGCGGACGGCGCTCCCTGCCTGTTGTGCAGTAGGATGATTAAAAACGCATGGATAGCTGAGATAGTTTATCTAAAAAAAGACGGAAAATTCGTAAGGGTAAACGCCCTGGACTCATCCCCTGAAAAGCTTCCTAAAGCAGAAAATCCTTCTCTGTGACGCAAATCACATCTTAAGCCGGGTTCCTGACGGTAAAATTATATAGAATTATGAGGGAAATAAGTAATATAATATAGATTGTTTAACCATATGAAAAAGCTCCGGAATCTGACAACATTTTATTTTATTGGATTTGGACTGTTAGCCGTTATTATTGTAATCGCGGTCATTTCTTTTAATCATATTTACTCAAGCACAGAGCATATCTTTAAACTTGCTGAAGCAGTTCTTACAAAACATCCCAACTTGTCAGCCTCTGAATCTGCCGGGCTCAGTGCAGCCCTCACCGAGATTGAATCCATACGCACAAGGGCCTATATTTTCTTTGCATCAGCCCTGCTTTTATCTTCAGTAGGAATCTTTCTTTTCGTTTATGTCTACAGGAAAAATGTCGTAGAGCCGTTACACCAGATTACTTCAGCAGCAAAAAAAATAGCTCTGGGACAGTTTGAAATACTTCCGGCAGCAATAGGCAGCACGGAAATAGGACTGCTGGCGGAAAATTTCAATGCTATGAGCCGTGCATTGAGGGATAAGATAGAGGAAATTGAAAACACTCTCGTAAGAGAGCAAAAAGTTGTAAGAAGGCTTAATATCCTGAATGAATTAATCGGTTCTCTCATTTTTAAACTGGAGTTTAACGATGTTTTGGCAACTTTGATAAACGACAGTAAAACACTAATAAAGGCTGGGTTCAGCGCTATTGCCCTGATTGACCGGCACAGCCGTGAGATTTCCCATTTCCATTCATCAATGCCGGATAAGTCTGACGAGTTGCACCGCATGGCAGGCAGTCTTATTAAAGATTTCCTGAACAAGGGAATACCTCTAAGGTGCAGTGACGCTTCAAAAGACAAATGTTTCGGAGATTTCACATCAGACGGCCTGCAGATAAAAAATCTTCTTATTGTGCCTATCATGATAGAAGGGGAAATGCGCGGGGCGCTTATCCTCGGCAATAAAGTCAATGCCGATGAGTTTACTGCTGAAGATGAAGATACCGCCTTGATGTTCACTTTTCAGGCGGCCATGGCTATTGACAGGGCTATTTTCCACAGTAAGGTTGTGCTCCTTGCAAGAACAGACGGTCTTACAGGGCTGAACAACCACAGGACCTTCCATGAGATACTGGATGTTGAAATCAAAAGGGCCAAGCGCTACAACAGGCCTCTATCGCTGTTGTTGATAGACCTTGACAATTTTAAAAAATTCAATGACGCTTACGGCCATCAGGCCGGAGACTCTGTACTTAAAAAACTTGCGGAAATTCTCAACAAAAACCTCCGCAATATTGACTCTGCAGCCCGCTACGGCGGAGAAGAGTTTACGGTAATTCTCCCTGAAACTTCGCTTGACGATGCGGTTGCAATTGCAGAAAGAATACGCGATGAAACCTGCCAGTATTTTTCTTCGTGCAAAGATGATATTAACGAAGTCTCCGTAACCGTCAGCATAGGGGCCTCAATGTTCCCCGATGACTCCGTGGATAAGGACGGCCTGATAAAGGCCGCTGACGACGCCCTATATATGACCAAAAAGATGGGGAAAAACAAAGTTATAACCTTTCAGCAATATAAGGCCGCGGGGATGAAATAACACAAAAAAATATGTCATTCCCGCAGGTCTTAAGCGGGAATCCAGATGTCTTCCCTGTGAAAACAGGGAGCTATATTAAAATTTCTGGATTCCTGCCTTCGCAGGAATGACAAAAGAATAAAATTAATACCTGTAATGCTCCGCTTTGTACGGACCCTCTGCGGAAACTCCGATATAATCCGCCTGAGCCTTAGTCAGCTTTGTAAGCTTGACCCCTATTTTTGCAAGGTGCAGGCGTGCGACCTCTTCGTCCAACTGCTTTGAAAGCCTGTAGACCTTCTTTTCGTAAATATCCCTGTTCTTCCATAAATCAAGCTGGGCCAGCGTCTGGTTCGTGAAACTGTTGGACATGACAAATGAGGGGTGTCCGGTGGCACAGCCTAAGTTTACCAGCCTGCCTTCGGCAAGTATGAATATAGCATGTCCGTCCGGAAATACATATTTATCAACCTGCGGCTTGATGTTGATTTTTTTAATGCCCTTAAATGTATTCAGCTTATCCATCTGTATTTCATTATCAAAATGACCTATGTTGCAGACAATCGCCTGATCCTTCATCTTTGCCATATGGTCAATTGTGATTATGTCCATGTTGCCGGTACAGGTCACATAAATATCGCCTTCTCCAAGCGTGTCTTCAATAGTGGTCACTTCATAACCTTCCATAGCGGCTTGAAGCGCACAAATCGGGTCTATTTCAGTAATTATCACCCTGGCCCCGAACTCCTTCAAAGACTTTGCAGAGCCCTTGCCCACGTCTCCGTAGCCGCAGACAACCGCCACTTTCCCGGCCAGCATTACGTCTGTGGCCCTTTTTATGCCGTCTGCCAGCGACTCCCTGCATCCGTAAAGGTTATCAAACTTTGACTTTGTAACAGAGTCATTCACATTTATGGCAGGAACCAGCAATTTCCTGCTTTTCATCATTTCATATAACCTGTGCACCCCGGTTGTCGTCTCTTCACTGACGCCTTTCCATTCTTTTACTATGTTATGCCACCATTTATTATCTTCCTTCAACTGAGCTTTTAAGAGGTTATTAATAATCTGAAGCTCCCTGTTATCCGTTTTTTCATCAAGTATGGAAGGATTGTTCTCCGCTTCATATCCGCGGTGGAGGAGCAAAGTGGCATCGCCTCCGTCGTCAACAATCAACTGCGGGCCCATGCCTCCGGGAAAGGTTAATGCCTCCTGCGTGCACCACCAGTATTCTTCAAGGGTTTCGCCTTTCCAGGCAAAAACCGGAATGCCTGCCTTTGCAATTGCCACTGCTGCGTTGTCCTGTGTTGAAAAAATATTACAGCTGGCCCATCTGACATCTGCCCCTAAATCAATAAGGGTCTCAATGAGGACTGCCGTCTGAATGGTCATATGCAAAGAGCCTGAGATCCTGACCCCATTAAGCGGCTTGGATTTTCTGTATTTCTCCCTGACTGCCATGAGCCCGGGCATTTCCTTCTCTGCTATCTCAATCTCTTTTCTTCCCCACTCAGCCAGGCTGATATCAGCAACTTTATAATCAGCTGCGCTTTTTTTAAGTGTTGCGGTAGTCATAATAGTTAGCTCCTTATTGAATTACTTTACAGCCTTCTTCAGCTTCTCTGCCATGTCCGTTTTTTCCCATGTGAATTCCGGCAGGTTTCTTCCAAAATGGCCGTATGCGGCGGTCTTTCTGAAAATCGGCCTTCTTAAATTAAGTTTCTTTATGATTGCGGCAGGCGTTAAATCAAAAGTCTTTCTCACGAGTTTTTCAATCTCGCTGTCAGGGATTCTACCTGTATTTGACGTATTTACAAGTATTGAAACAGGCTCAGGAACGCCTATTGCATATGCGATCTGAAGCTCTGCCCTGTCGGCAATTCCTGAGGCAACAATATTTTTTGCCACATATCTTGCCATATATGCGGCTGACCGGTCCACCTTTGACGGGTCTTTCCCTGAAAAACAGCCTCCGCCGTGGCTTCCGACGCCGCCGTAACTGTCAACTATTATCTTTCTCCCTGTCAGTCCCGTATCGCCCATCGGACCTCCCACTACAAAACGCCCCGTGGGATTGATGTGATAGGTTATACGTTCTTCATCAAGCAAATTCTTGGGAAGTACGGGTTTTACAACCTTTTCAATTATGTCTTCTTTCATCTCTCTTAACGTTATATCCGGGCTGTGCTGTGAAGATACGACTACAGTGTCAATTCTGTAGGGTTTGCCCTCTCTGTATTCTATGGTAACCTGGCTTTTTCCGTCAGGCCTTAAATATCCGAGGATGTCTTTTTTCCTGACCTCAGAGAGCCTCATGGCCAGCTTGTGCGCAAGCATTATCGGCATGGGCATCAGTTCAGGCGTCTCATTACACGCAAATCCGAACATAAGCCCCTGATCCCCTGCGCCTCCAGTATCAACGCCCATTGCAATATCAGGCGACTGTTCATGAATAGACGTAATTACCGCGCAGGTTTCATAATCAAATCCATATTTGGCCCTTGTATACCCGATGTCTTTAATCGTTTCTCTTATTATTGACGGGATATCTGCATAGCAGTTGGTTGTAATCTCCCCTGCGACAAATGCAAGGCCGGTCGTAAGCATTGTCTCACAGGCCACCCTGGCCTTAGGGTCTTCCGCTATTATTGTGTCAAGGATTGCATCGGAGATTTGATCTGCGATTTTATCCGGATGCCCATCGGTTACAGACTCAGACGTAAACAGGTAAT
>JACQZD010000111.1 GCA_016207865.1 Nitrospirota bacterium | reverse complement strand
GTGAGGTCCTGGGAAAGTAGGTCGCTGCCGGATTAAAATTAAAAAAAAGAGTCCCGTATCTGCGGGGCTCTTTTTTTATTGTCTCCAGATGCCCTGCGCTATAAAAATTTTAAATTTATAAATTTATATTTATGACTTGACATAAAAGACTGTCTGAATTAACATAATTTTTCAATTTTACCGGTAAGCTGTAAACCCGGAGGGGGGATTATGCAAGAAGCGCCGTTGTTAGTGCCGTCTGTAATTGGAGAACCGGCATTTGTAACTTATTCGTGGGTTGCCATGGCATTTCTTTTAGGTGTTTCCATCCTTGTAAGGTCCTCGATTAAAGTAATACCGCAGGGCGTGCAAAATATCGTTGAGGCTATGGCTGAAATGCTTTTGAATCTTGCCGAAAGCAATATAGGGCATATGGGAAAACATTTTTTCCCGCTGATATCAACCCTCGGCATGTATATCATGGTTTGTAATTTTCTGGGGCTTATTCCCGGTTTTGAGGCTCCCACGAGCAACATAAATACAACTGAGATCTATTGTTGCCCTGCCGCTGATGATGCTTATGTTTTTTATTGAGCTTATCGGTCATATCGCAAGGCCTTTGACATTGTCGGTGCGGTTATTCGGCAATATGATTGCAAAACATAAAATACTGCTGATACTGGGGCTTCTTGCGCCCGCCGTTGTACCGACGGCTGTTTTAGGACTGGGTGTTCTTGTTTCTGTAATACAGGCCTTTGTTTTTGTTTTGCTCACAACACTTTATCTTGCTGGCGCAGTTGAGGAATCCCATTAATAAAATGTCAATTACGAAAGGAGGAGAAATGAGAAAAATTCTGTCTGCGGTTCTGCTTGCAGGCATGCTTTTATGTCTGTTAGCCCCAATAGCCTTTGCTGAAGAGGCTCCCAAGGAGGCGGCAAAAGAAGAGGCTGTCAGCGACGGTAAGATGGGTTATTACGGCATGGCTGTTCTGGCCTGCGGTTTGGCAATCGGTCTTGGCGCCTTTGGAACAGGCATCGGACAGGGAATAGGACTTAGCAAGGCTGCAGAAGGCGTTGCAAGAAATCCGGCGGCTTCCGGCAAAATTACGACTACGCTTATTATCGGTCTTGCCATGATTGAGTCCCTCTGTATCTATGCCCTGGTTGTGGTTCTTATAGTTCTTTTTGCAAAACCATTCGGTTTCTAAGAAATTCCTCTCACAGTTTTTCCGTGGAAAGGCAGGTAAATCCTGCCTTTCTTTTTTTATTTTCCATGCCTTAAAAATGTTATTATATATCATTGCTGTTCGGTCAAAATTTTAAAGCGCAGGACTCTTATAAGTAAAACAAAAAACCATTTTCTGTCATTCCTGCAAAAGCAGGAATCCAGGGTTTCCCGTGAAAATTAGAATATAATTACAATGTCTGGATTCCCGCCTACGCGGGAATGACAACTAATAGAAATCGAAGATTTTTTTTACTGAGCACTACTGGCATACTATAGTTAACAGGAGGGCGTTTTGGGACTTTTTGACAGGTTAAAACAGGGACTTTCAAAGACAAGGAAGAATCTTGTTGAAAAAGCCGAGCAGTTATTTTACAGAAGGGTTGTTGATGAAAAACTCCTGAATGAACTGGAAGACCTCCTCATAATGGCGGATGTGGGGCCCAGGGCGTCGGCGGACATAATTTCAGCATTAAAAGAAAAAGTTAAAAAGGGTGAAATTCCTGATACCGTGGAGCTTAAAAAAGCCCTGAAGGACGAAATTAAGAAAATAATCCGGGACGGCTCCGGAATTAATATCACGGCCGACAGGCCTTATGTAATCCTTACAGTAGGCGTTAACGGAACCGGTAAAACTACCACTATCGGCAAGCTCGCCGGCCGTTTTGCAAATGAGGGGCTTAAGGTAATCCTTGCCGCAGGAGACACCTTCAGGGCGGCTGCCATAGAACAGCTTGAGATATGGGCAGAAAGGTCCGGGGTGCAGATAGTTAAGCATAAAAGCGGCGCAGACCCGGCGGCGGTTGCGTTTGATGCCGTTGTTTCTGCGAAGGCAAAAAATGCCGATGTGGTCCTTGTTGATACAGCCGGAAGGCTCCATACAAAGATTAATTTAATGGAGGAGTTAAAAAAGGTAAAACGCGTAATCAGCAGGGAACTGCCGGCGGCGCCCCATGAAGTCCTGCTTGTCGTTGATGCAACTTCCGGGCAGAATGTAATACATCAGGCCAAGATATTCAGCGAGGCGGTCCATATAACCGGCATTGCGCTCACAAAACTTGACGGCACTGCAAGGGGAGGGATTGTTGTAGCAATAAAAAAGGAACTTAATATCCCGGTTAAATTAATAGGCATCGGGGAAGCTATGGACGACCTCAGGGATTTTAATGCAGATGAATTTGTTGACGCATTATTTGAATGACTTATTTATGCGGCTAAGGCGTAAAAACTCTTTACAAGCCATATGGTGTGTGATAGACTAATAATATAATGAAGGGCAAGCTGCTGTTAGTTTTATCCATAGTATTGGCCCTTGTGTTTTTTCTTATACTGAGTTACAGGGAAAACGGCGTAAAACCACGTTCTTCATATAAGGCGTCCGCTATAAAAGGCTTTCATTTAGCCCGTAAGGCTGGAGATAGGATTAAATGGGAACTTACTGCAGAAAGTGCTGACTTTCAGGAAGGGAATAACGAAATTTTTCTCAGTGATATAACCGTGAAAATATATCATGAGAAGGAAATAATCCTTACCGGAGGCAAGGGAAATTACAGCGTGCAGGAGAAACTGCTTGAAATAGGCCTGCCTGTGGAGATAACAATGGACGGGGCTGTATTGACTACGAACTCCCTGACATGGCACGGCGAGGATGAAGTGATGACAACCCGTGACAATGTCAGCCTTAAAGGCAAAAACTTTTTGATGCAGGGCCAGGGGCTTATGGTAAAGGCAAGCGACCGGCAGGTAAAGGTATTGAAAGATGTCAAAGGCATATTTTATCGCTAAAATAATTTTTATAGTTATAGTTTTTGCCGCCAATGCTATGGCGTCGGCCATTGCCGTCTCCGGCGAGAAAAAGCCGGTGGTCATTACTTCAGATACGCTTATGGCGGATAATAAGACCAGTACGGCTGTTTTTGAGGGCTCTGTGGTGGCAAAAACTGATGATATAGTAATGCGCTCTGATAAAATGACGGTCTTTTATGACAATCCAAACGGTAAAATCTCAAAAATATTTGCGTCGGGGAATGTGATAGTTCACAAGAAAGAACGCGCCATTTTTTCAAATGAGGCAACTTATCTGGATGAGGAGGGGAAGATTATCTTTACAGGCGAGCCCCGTGCGGTAGAGGGAGAAAATATCATTACGGGGACACAGATTATCTACTACCTGGAGGACGACCGCTCTGTGGTTGAAGGAAGCAAGGTATTTATGAAGAGCAGCCAGCAGACAAAAAAATAATGCATACATTAGAGGTCAAAAATCTTAAAAAAAACTACCACGGCAAAGAAGCTGTCAGGGACATTAGCGTAAGTATTAATTCAGGGGAAATAGTGGGTCTGCTTGGACCCAACGGTGCAGGGAAGACAACCACATTTTATATGGTGCTGGGACTTATCACGCCGGACAGCGGGGCGGTTTTTCTTGACGGCGAAAACCTCAACGGCTATCCCATGTATAAAAGGGCCCAAAAGGGC
>JACQZD010000059.1 GCA_016207865.1 Nitrospirota bacterium | reverse complement strand
CCGCACACCTCAATTTAGGTCGTAGCCAACGCCTCCGGGAGAGATAATGCCGTCTTTTATATCAAACGCAGCCACTCCGCCGATAGCAAAGCCGTAGCCCATGTGAATGTCAGGCATTGCAATTGATGCGCTTACAATGCCGGGGAGCATTGCGACATTTGCAACCTGCTCAACTGAGTGCGCCTCAAGCCCTTTTTCAAGGACCTCATCAACAAAGATTATGCCCTTGGTCCTCATGCCAGGCTTGTAGTCTTTGGGAACTTCAAGCGTATTTTCCAATGCAAGGTGCAGAAAATCGGTTTGTGTATTTTCAACTCCGTTGAAATAATCAATCCAGACGCTGGTATCCACCACAAGCATGGCTAATGTACCTTTACACGCGACTGACGTTGGTCATTCAAATTGCCATCCCACGGTAATTTACCGCGCATAGCACGGACTTCTGCCTGCTCATTCAATAAAATCAACAACCGCAGGCTTTACCACAGTGTGCGCAATCCTGAGTCCGCCGATGTGATACGGCGATACGACCCTGTCAGCTCCTGCCCTCAGTAGTTTCTGCTCTGAACCCTCTTCGCCTGCTCTCGCAACTATCGTGAGGTCCGGCTTAAGCCCCCTTGCAGTCAAAACAACATAAAGATTTTCAGCATCAGTCGGCAGAACTGATATCAGCCCCTTTGCTTTTTCAATGCCCGCCTCCCTGAGGACTTCATCCTGAGTGGCATCGCCTTCAAGAAGTATGATGTCTTCCCTTTCCTGAATTAGGTTAGGCATTTTCTCAATAATAATAAACTCCACACCGCTCCCTCTGAGTTCCTTGCAGATTATCTTTCCCATCCTTCCATAACCGCAGATAATGTAATGGCCTTTTAAATCTTTAATTTGCTTTTCCAATCTCTTCCTCCCCAGTATGTCCTGAAGCTCTCCCTCCAGGACAAACTTTGCGCCTGTATTAAGCGTAAATAATATCGTGCCGGCGCCGCTTATTATTAGTATGATTGTAAATATCCTGCCGCCTGATGACAAATCATGGACTTCCTTGAATCCCACAGAAGCAATGGTGATTATCGTCATGTAAAGCGAGTCCAGCGCATTCCATCCCTCTATGACAATATAGCCCAGAGTGCCGAAGAGGACAATAAAAGCTATCAGCCCTAAAGAGAGCAGCAGCTTCATTTTAATGGTTTTCAAGTTATAATCTCCTTAAATAGATTATATATCAAAAATCACCTCTGCGAGCCATCCTGAATCATTTTTCTTTAAGAAAAGCCTGTGATATGTCGCAGCTTTGATAAGAAGCCTCTGTTCCTGGACCTCAGGGTCAAAGTAACCGCCTAACACCTCAGCCTCTACGGCATTGCCCTTTAAATTTACAGAGAATTGTTTTCCTATAAAACCATGCGCATCAAAGAGGAAAACCAGTTCGTTCAGCCAGCGTACAAACAGGCTTTCATAATTATCCGCCTCAACGGTAATTTGCTTTTTCTCGGTTTCCATGATTTGCGCAGTATCTGTGATTAGTCCTGACATGCCGAAAGCGGCATTTTCAAAGAGTTCATTCAGCGTATTGCCGAAAACTCTAAGCCCGACATCTCCGAACACATCCAGCGGTTCGTATTTTTTTTTCTCACTCACCGGCTTCTTTGACTGCGTTAAACAGGGTATCGGGGTCAAAGGGTTTTTCAATATAATTGAAGGCTCCGAGTTTGAGCGCGGTCACCGCCGTATCAACGCTAGTGTAGCCTGTTATCATGATGACTTTGGTCTCAGGCCATCTCTCTTTAATTGTTTTAAGCAGTTCCATGCCGTCCATGTCAGGCATTTTGAGGTCCAGAAGTATTATGCCAAAGGGCTCTTCTTCAAGCAGTTCAAGTCCTTTTTTGCCGCTTAATACGGACTTTACCTCATATCCTTCCGCCGAAAGCGCCCTTTCACAGCTTAACCCTACGATTGTCTCATCATCAATGACCAGTATTTTTTTCATTTTGCCTTTCTATCAGCGGTAGTCTAACAAAAAAACTCGTGCCTTTTCCAACAACGCTTTTTACACTAATCTTGCCTCCGTAATGCCTGACTATTCCATGGCTTACCGAGAGCCCGAGCCCCGTTCCCTTGCCTACCGGTTTTGTCGTAAAAAAAGGCTCAAAAAGCCTTTTCTGCAAATCCTCCGGTACACCGCATCCGGTATCGGTAAATTCTATTTCCACAAAAGGTTTTTCATCAGCCATAACCCTGCGCGTTGCAATAGTTATGGTCCCGCGCTCGCTTATCGCATCCGCGGCATTTATCAGCATGTTCAGGAATATCTGCTGGAACTGGGACGGATCGCCGAGTGTGATAAATCTCCGGCTGTCCAGATTAATGTCAAATTTTATGTTATGAAATTTTTCCTGATTTCTAACCAAATCAACCGTATGGCTTACTACATCATTAATAACCACTTCTCCCTTTTCAGCCGGTATGGCCCTTGCAAATGTAAGAAGGTTCCTGATTATTTTCGTGCACCTTTCAGCCTGCTCAATAATTATCTTAAGGTCTTCTGAGTCAAGGCCCTCAGGCGGGACGCGCTTCAGCATCAGATGTGCAAAAGTCACAATGCCTGTCAGGGGGTTGTTGATTTCATGCGCTACGCCTGCCGCCATTCTGCCGAGAGACGCAAGTTTCTCTGTCTGCATAAGCCCTGCATTCGCTATTCGTATTTCCTCCGTCTTTCTGGCAACCTCAGCCTCAAGCTCATGCGTCCACCTCACCTGCTTTTCCTTTGCCGCCTTGATGTCCCTTATCAGTGAATTAAACGT
>JACQZD010000150.1 GCA_016207865.1 Nitrospirota bacterium | reverse complement strand
TGCGCCGAGCGTGATAGGAAGACTGAAAAAGTTCAGCGTTACGCAGTATATAAGGGATGACGGGCCGAAGAGTCATATTACTAAAACAGGGACGCCGACAATGGGCGGTATCTTAATCCTGTCGTCAATAATTATCAGCATGCTGATGTGGGGCGATCTGAAGAATAAATATGTATGGATAATGCTTGTTACGACCGCGGGATTCGGGCTTGTCGGTTTTGCGGACGATTATCTTAAGATTACAAGGCAGAACTCAAAGGGTTTAAGGGCGTGGTATAAGTTCGGCGCCCAGATAGCTATTGCGCTGGCGATCGGCATGATACTTTATCATGACCCGAAGGACCCGTTTGCATCAACTCTCAGCATACCTTTTTTTAAAAAATGGCTGATAGACATGGGCTGGTTCTATATACCGTTTTCTGTTTTTGTGATAGTCGGCTCTTCCAATGCGGTTAATCTCACCGACGGGATAGACGGGCTTGCTATCGGACTGATAGGCATTGCGGCGCTTGCCAACGGCGCGCTTGTGTATATTTCGGGACACTCGGGGTTTGCACAGTATCTGCATGTCCTTTATCTGCCGGGGATAGGAGAGCTTACGGTTTTCTGCGGAGCCATGTTTGGCGCGGCGCTCGGTTTTCTCTGGTACAACAGCTACCCCGCGGAGGTCTTCATGGGCGACGTCGGCTCTTTAGGGCTCGGAGGGGCGCTGGGTACGCTTGCAGTTATAACAAAACAAGAAATAGTCCTGGCGCTGGTCGGAGGCATTTTTGTCATTGAGGCGCTTTCGGTGATACTCCAGGTCGGGTCTTTTAAATTTACCGGAAGGCGCATATTTAAAATGGCGCCGATACATCATCATTTTGAACTTAAAGGATGGCCTGAACCTAAGGTCATAGTAAGGTTTTGGATTGTGGGAATCATACTTGCGCTCTTAAGCCTTACGACTTTAAAGGTGAGGTAACTATGGAAAAATTTCAAATTTCAAATTTCAAATTTCAAATTTTTCGTTCACCGTTCACTGTTCACCGTTCACTGATTACTGCCGTTTTACTGTTCACTGTTCACTGTTCACTGTTCACTGCTGTTTATGCTGACGACGTCAGCGCCCGCTCCGCGCTTATAATGGATGCCTCGGACGGCAGGGTTCTTTTTGCCAAAAACCCTGATTTAAGACAACCCGCCGCAAGCACCATAAAAATAATGACGGCCATTGTTGTCGCTGAAAACGCAGATCTGGACCGTGTAACGACAATTACGCGAAGGGCGGCAAACCAGCAGCCGTCAAAAACAAACCTGAAAAAAGGCGACAGGATAAAAATCAGGGAACTGCTCTATGCCGCTCTGATGGAATCGGCTAATGACGCGGCAACTGCACTGGCAGAGGCCGTTGCCGGCAGTGAACTGAAGTTTGTGAAGCTGATGAACCGGAAGGCTCTTGAGATAGGAGCAGTCAATACAAAATATATAAATGCAAATGGTCTTCCGGGTAAGGGGCAATACTCAACAGTTTCCGACCTCGCAAAGATAATGCAGTATGCCATAAGAATTCCTGTCATCAAAGAAATCCTTACGACAAAAGTCAGGGAGATAAGCACTGAGGGCGGAAGAAAAATTTTTGTCAGGAATACAAACAGACTTCTGTGGGCGGATGATGATTTTCAGGGAGGCAAGACAGGTTTTACCCGTACGGCAAGGCACTGTTTTGTCGGGGCGTCAAATAAGGAAAATAAGGAAATTATAATCAGCGTTCTCGGCGCGCCGAGCAGGCCGGCCCTCTGGTCCCAGTCTGAAATGCTTTTTGGAAAGGGGTCCAAAATCTCCAATATGGAGGAAGAGCCTGTTATTTATATTACCTCACGAGATACCAAAATCAAGAAAATTAAATCAAAGACGCCGGCCAAGGCCGTATCCAAAGGCAAGGTCAAAAAACATAAGAGAAATTTAGTAAAAACAAAAGGGACAAAGGTTGCAGGAGAAGGAAAGAACCAGAACATTCAGGGATAAAAACGTACTTGTAGTCGGCCTTGCCAGAAGCGGCGCCGGCGCAGTGAATATACTTGTCTTACTTGGCGCAAGGGTTTGGATAACAGATATAAAGCCTTATGATTCCCTGAAGGAGACCATTAAGCTTCTCCCGTCTTCTGTTGAAATTGCCGCCGGCGGGCATCCTGAAGAACTCTTTAACAAGGCAGATATTATTGTTGTCAGTCCTGGCGTATCTCTTGATATTCCTCCGCTTATGCGTGCAAGAATAAAAGGAGTACCTCTGATCGGCGAACTTGAACTTGCATATAGAGTGATACAGGAAATAGGTCAAGGGTCAGAAATCCGTGAACTCTCAACTCTTAACTCTCAACTCTTAACTCCGTCTTTCGTAGCCGTTACCGGAACAAACGGAAAGTCAACAGTCACTACTCTTGTGGACCTGATGCTTAAGCGGGCAGGTTTTAAGACCCTGCTCGGCGGCAATATCGGGAATGCGTTGACGAAAGAAATATTAAAGACAGTTAACAGTGAACAGTTAACAGTTGACAGTGAAGGAAAAGGCCTGTTACATTTTCCGCCCAATGCCATGCCTGATTTTATTGTTGCCGAGGTTTCCAGTTTTCAGCTTGAGTCCATAGAGGAATTCAGGCCCAAGGCTGCCGCAATTCTTAATATAACCCCTGACCATATGGACCGGTATCACACGGCAGAGGAATACATAGATGCAAAGGCAAGGATTTTTGAGAATCAGGGAGCCGGGGATTTTCTGGTTCTTAATGCCGATGACCCTGCGGTAATGAAAGTTAAAAGTGAAAAATTAAAAGTGAAAAGTGAAAAACCGCATGTCATTTATTTCAGCCGGCAAAAGGAAGTGGAAGGCGCTTATTTAAAGGACGGATTAATTTATTTTAACCTGCCTGAATTCAACCTTCATCCTTTATCCCTCAACCTTCAACCTTCATCCTTTCGCATCAAAGGCGTCCATAATCTTGAAAATGCGATGGCCGCCTCACTGGTTGCGCTTGTATCCGGCTGCCCGGCAGACGCCGTCAGGGACGTGCTCATGGATTTTCCAGGGCTTGAGCACAGGCTTGAATTTGTCTGCGAGATTGACGGAGTCAGTTTTATTAATGATTCAAAGGGGACCAACATAGGCGCTGTTATTAAATCTCTGGAGAGTTTTGAGAATATCATCCTGATAATGGGCGGAAGGGACAAGGCAGGAGATTTTACCGTGCTAAGGGATTTGATTGCAAAAAGGGTCCAGACGCTGGTCCTTATCGGCGAGGCAAAAGAGAAAATTGCAAAGGCGGCGGAGGGCGCAGCTGATATGGTGCTTGCCGCTGATATTAATGATGCTGTTGAGAAATCTATGTCAAAGGCCTGCAGGGGAGATGTTGTGCTTTTATCTCCGGGATGCGCGAGCTTTGACATGTTTTTAAATTTTGAGGACCGGGGAAGAAAGTTTAAAGAGGCAGTTAAACAAATTAAGAATTTAAAATTAACAATCAAAAATTAATGAAATGAGAAAAACACATAGCATATTGATACCGGTTGGGATACTAATTTTTGTAGGGTTGTTAATGGTTTTCAGCTCAACAGGCTTGATATCAAAAGCAAAATACGGGAATGGATATCACTATTTGTGGATGCACCTTTTCACTGTTGTGATAGGGCTGGCGGCAATGCTTTTTCTGGCGCAGATGGATTACCGTAAATTAAATAACCGGTGGGTTGTTATCATTCTGCTTGCACTATCGCTGGGCTTGCTTATTCTCGTATTTACGGGCATCGGTGTTAAAGCCAACGGCGCAAGGAGGTGGATCAGGTTATGGCCCTCAACATTTCAGCCGTCGGAGTTTGTAAAGTTCACGACAGTACTGGCGCTGGCTTATTATATTGAAAAGTACGCGTCAAAAATGAAGAGCCTCGGATATGGGATCCTAATCCCATTTGCGGTTGTCGGCATATTCCAATTGATTATATATAAACAGCCGGATTTCGGAGCGATTATCAGCCTGGGCATAATTACAATTATCCTCTTATTCATCGGAGGGATAAGACTAAAATGGAATTATATTGCAGGATTTCTCCTGCTTGGCGCCGCAGGTTTTTATAAATTTGTATGGCTGGAGCCATACAGGAAAGACAGGGTAATGTTTTTCTGGAACCCGTGGAAGGATGCGCTCGGCAAGGGATTTCACCTCGTGCAGTCGCTCCTTGCATTCGGCAGGGGAGGGATTACGGGTGTTGGTCCCGGGGCCAGCAAGCAGAAGCTGTTTTACCTGCCTGAACTCCATACGGACTTTATCTTTTCTCTTATCGGGGAGGAATGGGGACTGATTGGCGTATCCTGCATACTCGGTCTTTTTATCTGGTTTTTTATAAAAGGCACAAAGATAGCCGAGCAGACAGAAGACCCTTTTGGATATTATCTGGCAATGGGGCTGACCTTAATGATAGTGACGCAGGCGCTGATTAATTTTGCCGTGACAATAGGTCTTATGCCTACAAAGGGGCTTCCGCTGCCTTTTATAAGTTACGGAGGTTCGGCGCTTCTTGTAAACATGATGGCTGTCGGAGTGCTGATAAGCATACAAAGGTCAGTAAACTCTAAAGGATGGACCGGGGAGAGGGGGAGATACATACAGTAGAAGATGAAAATAGTGATTGCAGGGGGCGGCACAGGAGGACATGTTTTTCCGGGCATAGCAGTTGCGAGGGCCTTTAAAGAAATGCAGGACAATACAGAGGTGGTTTTTATAGGCACTGCGCACGGAATAGAGTCAAGCATAGTCCCTAAGGAGGGTTTTGACATAAGATTAATAAGGGCCGAAGGCATTGCAGGCATGAACATATTCAGGGCGGCTGGCGCTGCATGCAAGATCCCGCTGTCGCTGAAGGATTCTTATGCAGTTCTTAAAGAGATTAGGCCTGACATGGTACTGGGAGTCGGAGGTTACTGCTCAGGGGCGGCGGTCTTGACTGCGGTCATGATGGGCATACCCACCATGATACATGAGCAGAACTCAGTGCCGGGCCTTACGAACAAACTGCTTGGCAGATTCGTTGATACAGTCACTGCAACTTACCAGGAGTCTCTTGGATTTTTTCCGAAAGACAAGACATATCTTACAGGCAATCCCATAAGGCAGGAGATACTTAAAGGGGACAGGGGAAGGGGCTGTAATTTTTTCAGCCTTGATAAAGGGCTTTTTACGGTGTTTGTCTTTGGAGGCAGCAGGGGCGCAAGCAGCATTAACCGTGCGGTAAGCGAGGCGCTGGTATATCTTGACGGGTTTAAAGATAAAATTCAATTTTTGCACCTGACCGGTGAAAGAGATTTTAACGGCGTGCGTGATTTCTACCGCATGAGGGGCTTTAAAGGGACTGTGGTCCCCTTTGCGCATAATATGGCAGATGCATATGCGGCGGCTGATCTTGTGGTATCAAGGGCCGGCGCAACAACACTTGCCGAACTTATGGCATGCGGAAAGGCGGCAATCCTTATTCCATATCCCTATGCGGCAAATAACCATCAGGAGCATAACGCAAGGAAATTATGGGACATGGGCGCTGCACAGATGATTCTTGACAGGGAGCTTAACGGCAAGTCTCTTTCTGAAATGATAAAACACCTGTTTGAAAATCCGGACGCCATAGGCGAAATGGAGCGCGTAAGCAGGACGCTCGGAAGTGCTGATGCCGCGCATAAGATTATTGAACTCGCAATGGGACTGATGAAAAATAAGGGATTAGGGATTGGGGGTTAGAGATTAGGAATTATGTGGAAAAAATTTGAGACAGTGCATTTTGTGGGCATAGGCGGTATTGGAATGAGCGGCATTGCCGAGGTCCTTAAGAATCTCGGCTATGAGGTCAGGGGCTCGGATGTAAAGGAATCAGAAAACATAAGGAGGTTAAGGTCGTTGGGCCTTGATATAGCCATTGGGCATAAGGCTGAAAATGTCTCCGGGGCGCATGTTGTTGTCGTGTCTTCGGCAGTTTCGCAGGATAACCCGGAAGTGGTGTCTGCAAAAAAACAGTCAATACCGGTCATACCGAGGGCCGAGATGCTGGCCGAGGTTGCAAGACTCAAGCAAAGCGTGCTGATTGCAGGAGCGCATGGAAAGACCACAACTACATCTCTGATAGCAAGCGTGCTGGCCGCAGGGGGACTGGACCCGACAGTTGTGATAGGAGGCAAGCTCAAAGGCATTGGAAGCAATGCAAAACTCGGACAGGGAGAATTTCTTGTCGCAGAGGCGGATGAAAGCGACGGGTCCTTTCTTAAGCTCTCGCCGACAATTGCAGTGGTTACAAATATTGATAAAGAGCACATGGATTTCTTCAAAAATATGGATGAATTAAAATCAGCCTTTCTCTCATTTATAAATAAAGTGCCGTTTTACGGGGTTTCAATCCTCTGCTCGGACAATGAATACATAAGGGAAATTTTGCCCGGCGTTCAGAGGAGCTGCCGCACTTACGGCATAAATGAGCAGGCAGACTTTACAGGCAGGAATATAAAAATGGAGGGACTGAGGGCAAAATTTGAGGCGGTTTTCAGAGGTGTGTCACTTGGCAGTTGTACTGTCCCGCTTCCAGGCCTTCACAGCATTTGCAACAGCCTTGCCGCTATTGCTGTGGCAAGCGAACTGGGGCTTGAGATGAATAAGGTAAGAGAGTCGCTTGAAAACTTTAGCGGTGTGCAGAGACGGTTTGAATTTAAGGGCGAGGCCTCCGGAATAAGGGTGTTTGATGACTACGGACATCATCCTACGGAAATAATGGCAACGCTTAGGGCAGCTAAAGGGGCAATAAGCCAGACTCCTAATTCAGGCAGGCTCGTGGTCCTTTTCCAGCCGCACAGGTATACAAGGACCAGGGATATGCTGAATGAATTTTACAGGGCCTTTAAAGATGCGGACAAGGCAGTGCTCATGGATATTTACGCCGCAGGCGAGAAGCCGCTGAACGGCATAAACTCGGAAATTTTATTTAAGGGAATAAAGGCGGCAGGCAGCGACATTGAATACATAAAAGACAGGGCTAAGATTGCCGGATATCTTGCGAGCATGCTGAAGGCAGGAGATATGCTGCTTACGCTCGGCGCAGGGGATGTATGGAAGATTGGGGAGGAGTTTTTAAAAAAGAAGGTTGAGGGATGAAGGATGAATTAAAAAAGATTTTTGAGGCGGGCGGTTTTAAAGGCATGGTTAAGTTTGATGAGCCTATGTCGGCGCATACGTCTTTAAGGATAGGAGGTGCTGCTGAGGTCTTGGCATTTCCTGAGAATATTTTGTCGCTGAAAAATCTTCTCATTGCCGCAAAGGCGCAGAAACTGCCTGTTTTTATACTCGGAGCCGGGACCAACCTGCTTGTGAGGGATGGCGGGATTGAGGGCATAGCAGTTTCCATGGAGGCATTTAAGAGGATTGAAGTCATTCAGGATGAAGGCGGGGAGGCGATGTTTTTTGTTGAGGCAGGCGTATCGCTTCCGGCCCTGATAAATTTCACGGGTAAAAAAGGCTATTCGGGCCTTGAGGCGCTTGCAGGTATTCCGGGAAGCGTCGGCGGAGCTGTTTATATGAATGCAGGCTCCTTCGGAGCTGAAATTAAGGATGTCATTGAGGCCGAATATCCCTGATAATGCGGTAAACCTGCGCGCAAACATTGTGCTTAAGAAAGACAGCCATGAGGCTGCGACCTGGCGCATAAGGGAATTTTTGAAAAAGAAAAAGCTGACGCAGCCTCTCGGTGAACGCTCTGCGGGGTGTGTCTTTAAAAACCCCGGCGGCGACTCTGCCGGAAGGCTGATAGATGCAGCCGGATGCAAGGGGCTAAAGACAGGAGAGGCAGAGGTGAGCATGCTCCATGCCAATTATTTTATTAACAAGGGCCGGGCTTCATGCAGGGATTTTATTAAGCTTATGGAGATTGTTAAAAAAAAAGTCAGGGAGCGCACCGGCAATATGCTTGAGCCTGAGATAAAGATTATAGGGAAGGAGGGATAATATTCCAGAAATAAATGTCATTCCCGCAAGCGAAGCGCGTCGGGAATCCTTCATGAAGAAAGATTCCGGACAAGCCGGAATGACAATTGATTAATATCTAATCATTTTTTAACCGAACGGGAGTGTTATGACTAAGGAACTTGTTACAACAAAAAAAATCGGCATTCTAATGGGCGGACTTTCATCTGAAAGAGATATTTCCATGAGGAGCGGGCTTGCGGTATATCAGGCGCTTCAGGAACTCGGCTACAATTCAGTCCCTATTGACGCAGGCAAAGACCTTGTCAATACGCTTAAGAAGGAAAAGGTGAAGCTTGTCTTTCTTGCGCTTCATGGCGGCATCGGAGAAAACGGGGCGATACAGGGACTGCTTGAGGTTATGAGAATTCCTTATACAGGCTCCGGAATTATGGCGTCCGCTGTCGCAATGGATAAGGAGGCTTCAAAAAAAATATTTTCATATCACGGACTGCCGGTCCCGCCGTTTGTTGTTGTTCAGCGTTCAGTGTCCGGCGTTCGGCGTTCAGGAAAAGATTCTAAGACTCAAACTCAAAACTCCGAACTCAAAACCGGTTTTGATATGCCGTGGGTTGTAAAGCCTGCGGAAGAAGGCTCAAGCATAGGGATAAGTATAGTAAAAGACGGGAACAGCCTGACCGGGGCGCTGGATAAGGCATTTCAGTTCGGCAGCCGCGCAATAATTGAAAAATTCATAGAAGGCCCGGAAGTCCATATAGGGATACTCGGAAGCAGGGTTTTGGGCGGAGTTGAGGTGAAGCCTTCGCTGGAATTCTATAACTATGAGGCTAAATATACATCAGGCCTGACTGAATATATAATCCCGCCGGGGATTGATGAGGCAATATATGAAAAGGCTAAAGACACTGCGCTTAAGGCGTATACTGCGCTCTGCTGTTCCGGAGCCACGAGGGTTGATTTAAAAATAGATGCTCAGGGAATTCCGTATGTGCTTGAAGTAAACACACTGCCGGGCATGACCGGCACGAGCCTGTTTCCAAAGATAGCGCAGTCGGCAGGCATGAGCTTTAAAGATTTAATAGAGGAGATAATCAAGATTGCAGTTAAAGAGGCTAAAGAATAAGAACGGAAAATCTGCTTACCGCCGCGGAGAGAAACTGCTGATGTATTTCAAGCGGGGGGGAATAGCCTTGTCCCTGATAGCCGTTATTGCAGTTATTGTATTTGCAATAAGGTTATCAACCGGCGTATTCCCGGTAAGAAATATTATTGTCACAGGCAATGAAAATATTGAGGAGAATGATATCAGGGACGCAATGACATCTGAAACTGCAAAGGGCCTGTTAAGGGTTTCTCTTAAGGATATTGACCGGACGCTTAGGACACAGCCTTGGGTCAAAGAGGTGTTTTTAAGAAAAGAGTATCCGGACACCCTGAGGGTAAGTATTGAAGAGACAACGGCAAAGGCAATTCTTAATTTCAACGGGAGCCTGTATCTCATGGACGGGAGAGGGAATATATTGGAGACGATTAAAGAGGAAAAGACTCCGTTTCTTCCGGTGATTACAGGCATAGACTACAGAAACAGCAAGGCAGACGTAGTTGAGGCCCTGAGGCTGATAGATGCGCTTTCTGAGGAGGGATTTCTTGCGGAAAAGGATTCAATTGAGATTACCTTAAAACCTTACGGTCTTTCTATGAATATGGACGGTGAGATTTTCAAGGTCGGCTATGGAAATTACGACGATAAACTGAAAAGGTGGAAAGACCTTGAGGAAGAGATTATAAGAAGGGGCATAGCCGTGGAATATATTGACCTCAGGTTTGCAGGCCGGGTAATAGTTCAGCCTGTTAAACAGGAGAGCAGTCTGCCGTCAAAGAGGGGTAAGAAAAAATGAGAAAGGGAGATCTCATAGCAGGACTTGATGCCGGTTCAACAAAGATATGCGTTGTTGTGGGAGAGATTAGAGAAAACGGCGTAGATGTTATCGGCCTCGGAGAGGTCCCTTCAGCCGGGATAAAAAAAGGCGTTGTCGTTGATATTGAGAACGCAGCGCAGGCAATAAGCAGGGCCCTGGAAGAGGCGGAGGCTATGACAGGCGTTGAAATAAAGGCAGTATACGCTGGAATAGCTGAGAGCAGGATAAGCAGTTCTTTAAGCAACGGCGTGATAGCCGTAAAGGATAAGGAAATAGGACCAAGGGATATAGAGAGGGTTATGGATGCAGCGCGGGCCATGCCGCTTCCGGTTAATAAAGAAGTGCTTCATGTAATCCCGACAGGTTTTACTGTGGACGGGCAGAACGGGATTAATGACCCGAGGGGAATGACAGGCGTGAGACTTGAAGTCAAGGTGCAGATAGTGACAGCCGCCGTTACATCGGTGCAGAACCTTTTAAAGAGCTGCCAGAGGGCGGGGCTTAATGTGATTGATATTATATTTGAGCCTTTTGCATCCGCAGGCGCAGTGCTTGCGGACGGTGAAAAAGATGTCGGGGCAGGGGTTATAGATATTGGCGGAGGGACCACAGGCATTACGCTGTTTTGCGGCGGCAGCCTGTGCCACACAGCTGTTTTGTCAATCGGCGGCGGCAATTTTACAAACGACGTCGCAATCGGGTTAAGGACGCAGACGCCAGAGGCAGAAAGGATAAAAAAGAATTACGGCTGCACCCTTAGGTCCATGATTAATCCCGGTGAAGAAATAGAGATTACATACGCCGGAGACAAGCCGGGCAGAACAGTGCCGAGACAGCATCTGATTGAGATACTTCAGCCCAGGGCGGAGGAGTTATTCAGCCTTGTTAAGGAGGACATAAGAAAAAGCAGCTATTACAATACGCTTGCATCAGGTGTGGTCCTGACCGGAGGCGCGGCGCTTATGAATGGCATAGAGACCATAGCTGAAAACATACTTGAACTTCCTGTAAGGGTTGGGAAGCCTAAGGGTATTGCAAAAGGCGCCGATATTGTAAGCAGTCCGGCATATGCGGCAGGGGCCGGGCTTGTGCTTTACGGCGCAAGGGAGATAATGAGGGAGAGAAGCCTTAATGGTGAAAACTTTTTCTCATTTTCAGGCATGGCGGGCAGAGTGAATAAGGCAAGAATGTGGGTGAGGGAAAAGCTGGGGGTTCTAAACTAAGAGTTATAAGTTAAGAGTTATGAGTTAAGGGGTAACAGGCTGTTGAAAAAGACTGTTTCAATATTAAAGTTTGTCATACCCGCGAAAGCGGGTATCCAGAATCATATTGAAAAGACTGGATTCCCGTTTTCACGGGAATGACGGATAAAGGAATAAAAAAAGTTTTTCAACAGGCTTATAAGAGTTAAGGAACCTTAATTTTTAATTTTAAATTTAACTAAAAAAAGGGGGAGATATGAAAATATTTGAATTTGAAGAGGTGAAGAATTCAGCAAAAATAAAAGTGGTGGGCGTAGGCGGAGGCGGGGGCAATGCGGTAAACGGCATGATAGCCGCAGGCATCCACGGCATTGAGTTCATCGTTGTAAATACCGACATGCAGGCTATTGACTCTTCTCTTGCGCATCAGAAGATTCAGATAGGCGCAGACCTGACAAACGGGCTTGGGGCAGGCGCCTATCCTGAAATAGGGAGGCAGGCGGCGCTTGATGACAGGGAAGTTATTGCCGACACCATAAAAGGCGCTGACATGGTGTTCATCACCGCAGGCATGGGCGGCGGCACCGGGACCGGAGCGGCTCCTGTTATTGCAGAGATTGCAAAAGAGCTTGGGATACTTACCACTGCGGTTGTGACAAAGCCGTTTATCTTTGAAGGCAGTAAGAGGGCGAAAAATGCAGAGCAGGGCATAAAGGAGCTGAAGAGATATGTTGATTCCGTAATAGTGGTGCAGAACCAGAGGCTCCTGAGCATAACAGACAAACATACGACATGGCTTGAAAGCCTTAGAATTGCAAATGATGTCCTGAGGCAGGCCATCAAGGGCATTTCTGATTTGATACTTGTGCCCGGACTTATAAATCATGACTTTGCAGACATAAAAACAATCTTAAAAGACAGCGGAAAGGCTCTTATGGGAGTAGGCAGTGCAGCCGGCGAGAACAGGGCCCCTCCTTATCTTTGCATGAGGTGAACGAGGCTTCAAGCCTTGTCAGCGATGCGGCGCATGAAGATGCCAACATAATTTTCGGCTCGGTGATTGATTCAGACCTTGACGATGATGTAATGGTGACGGTTATTGCAACCGGCTTTGAAGAGGCGCCGAAGGCAGTAATGCCTTCATATGGAAGGTGGAGGCCCTCAAGGGAAAATGTGGCCCTGAAAGGCTCTGAAAGGATACTTTCCAAAGATTCGGGTTTTTTCTGTAATGACTTCTTCTTCCCCATCTCTATTTTGTTATAGAACTATAGATAAAATATGAAGGTATTATATCTAATAATATATATCTTTTAAAGGCTTACTCCAAATATTTTGTTTATCACAAATCTTTTGCTATGGAGACTGGAAGGTTTTTAACCTCTATACCATTTTATGATGACACAGAAATAACTGTCCTGCATGTAATACAGTCAGGTCTGGATATACCTGAAAGGTTTCACATAGAAATAGATGAAAGAATTAAAAAGGTTGCATCAGAGATCAGATCAATAGCAGTTAAGGAATCAGAAAAAATAATTGCACAAGCGCTTGAATTCTTAAGTGATAGATTCACAAATATAAATAGTTTAACAAAAGAAGGAGACCCAACTTTAGAGATATTAAATACAGCAAAGACGTTAAAAGCAGACATAATTGTAGTTGGGAGTAAAGGTATGAGAGGAATCAAAGGTATGCTGGGAAGTGTATCCAGACATATTCTTGGCCATTCTGAATGCTCTGTTTTAATAGGAAAGACAGTTTAAGAAGTCTTACAGGGGTTACGAAGGTTTTTTAATTAATTCATTAATAGCTTTGACAGTCAGTAGAATCTTTTCCACTTCATCCAGTCTTATCATATTCGGTCCATCACATAATGCC
>JACQZD010000080.1:2253-16281 GCA_016207865.1 Nitrospirota bacterium | reverse complement strand
TAAAGGCAAACAGTAATCAGAAGTAGCCGCAGGCTTTAGCCTGCGTAATACAACGCAACCTAAAGGTTGCGGCTACACGAACAAAGGAGAAAAACATGTCAGCAAAGATTATAAGCGGAACAGAAATTGCCGCACAGATAAGGGAAGAGCTAAAAAAAGAAGTTGCAGAATTAAAGGACCAACATGGGGTAGTGCCGGGACTGGTTACCATTTTGGTAGGTAAAAATCCTGCATCTGTCAGTTATGTCACCGGCAAGCAGAAGACTGCGCACGAGCTTGGTTTCAATTCCATACAGGACGACCAGTCTGAGAATATCGCTGAAGCCGACCTGCTGAAGCTTATTGACAAATACAATAAAGATTCCAAAATTCACGGCATACTTGTTCAGCTTCCGCTGCCCAAGCATATTGACGAAAAAAAGGTGCTGAACGCTATTGACCCGGATAAGGATGTGGATGGATTTCACCCGGTCAATGTAGGCCGTTTGATGATTGGCGGAGCTGAGGTCAAATTCCTGCCTTGTACGCCTGCGGGCATTCAGGAGCTGATTGTCCGCGCCGGCTTTGAAACTTCCGGGGCTGAAGTCGTTGTTGTCGGACGCTCAAACATCGTAGGCAAGCCCATTGCCAACATAATGCTTCAAAAGGGCAGGGGCGCCAATGCGACGGTCACGATAGTGCACACAGGCACGAAGAACCTTGAGGCGCACTGCAAACGTGCTGATATTCTCATCGTTGCCGCAGGCGTGCCGGGATTGGTAAAACCTGAATGGATTAAACCCGGCTCTTGTGTCATAGACGTCGGCGTCAACCGCGTGGGTGAGAAATTAAGTGAAAAGACCGGCAAGATGGTGCCGATACTGAAGGGAGACGTTGACTTTGATGCGGCTAAGGAAATAGCCGGCGCCATTACTCCCGTACCCGGAGGCGTAGGTCCGATGACTATAACCATGCTTATGAAAAACACTGTTGCATCTGCAAAAATGCATGCAGGCTTGCAGGGCAAATAGATAATTATCTTTAGCCACTGATTAATACAGAATAACACGGATTAAATATGGTTAAATAAATCTGAGCAAATCAGTGAAAATCTGTGGCAAAAATAAGAAAAAATAATTTATGTTATTAAATAAAACTGAAACAATAACACAGCCGTATAAGCCCTACGGCGCTGAGATTAAAGAAACAAGGCCTTATTCGCCATGCCGCGCCGCATGTCCGGCTCATACTGACGTTCAGGCATATGTGAGTCTGATTGCCCAGGGGCGGTACACGGAAGCCTTTGAGGTCATTACTTCAGTGAACCCGATTGCCTCGGTCTGCTCCATGATCTGCCATCATCCATGCGAGCAGGCGTGCAGGCGGTGCATAGTTGACGAGCCTCTGGCAGTCAGACATTTAAAGAGGTTTGCGATTGAGCAGTCAAAGGATTATCGCCGAAGAAAGCGAAGGCTCATTCAGAAAACTAAAAATAAAAGCATTGGCATTATCGGGTCAGGACCTTCGGGACTGGCTGCCGCAAATGACCTGGCTGAATTGGGTTACAGCGTTACCATTTATGAACGGCATCCTGCGCTCGGCGGCATGCTTGCGTCGGCAATCCCGCCATACCGTTTGCCGGGAGAAGTTTTAAAAGAAGACATTGACGATGTTATAGCCAAAGGCATTGACGTGAAAACAAACTGCGAAATCGGCAGGGATATAAAACTTGAGGACCTTGCTAAGAAACACGACGCAGTGCTTATTGCAATCGGTCTTTCCCTGAGCCGGTCGCTGAATATACCCGGAGCGGAGGGCGCAGGCGTACTGCTTGCAATACCTTTTCTTGAGGATGTTGCATTTAACCGGAAGCCCGCGCTTGGGAAAAAGGTTTTGGTTATCGGAGGCGGAAACGTTGCCATGGACGTGGCCCGCACCGCGCGCAGGCTCGGCGTGAAGGATGTCTCAATGGTCTGCCTTGAGAGCGCCGAGGAAATGCCTGCGTGGAAATGGGAAGTGGACGAGGCGCTTGAAGAAGGAATTGCAATTTCTCATCGCTGGGGGCCGAAGGCCGTCAGGCGTCATGGCGGTAAAGTTCAGGGGCTTGAGGTTGTAAAAGTGAAGTCTGTTTTTGATGCCAACGGCAGGTTTAATCCGTCTTTTGATAATGATGCGGCAATGTTAATTGAAGCCGACACCATAATAATCACCATAGGTCAGATGTCAAATCTATCGTTCCTGAAGGATAGTCCTGTCAAAACCGATGAGCGCGGACGTGTTGAGTGGAATCCTGCTACACAGATGAGCAGCGCCAAGGGTATTTTTGTCTCAGGCGAGGTTGTGGCCGGTCCCGGCTCTGCTATTGCCGCTGTTGCAAGCGGTCAGCGAGAGGCGCTGGCAATGCATCTTTTTCTTCAGGGCGAAGCAATTGAAGGGAAACTGCCTGCGCAGGAAAAAGAAAAGATAGCACAGCTTCCTGCGGAGGTTGCCGAAAAAATTATCCGTGAACCGCGCAGGGTGATTAAACACATGGCCCCTGAGGTGCGCTGTGATACAATGACGCATTTTGAGATAGGATATGACGAGGAAGAAGCGCTTAAAGAGGCAGGACGGTGCCGCGGCTGCGGAGGCGGGGCCATTGTTGATAAGAATAAGTGCATGGCATGTCTTACCTGTATGCGCATATGCCCATATGATGCTCCAGTTGTCACTTCAGTTTCAGAAATACGTCCCGAATATTGTCAGGCCTGCGGACTTTGCGCGCCTGAATGTCCGGGAGAAGCAATCAGCATGGTGAGCTATGATGTCAGGGAAATACAAAAAACGCTTGCATCAATTGTGGGCGCTGTAGATTCAAACCGGCAGTAGCCTGTCATTGCTGCATTTCTCTGCACGCATCATACAGGCGTAGCGGGTTTTAAAGCGCCTGAAAATGTGCGCGCAGTGCCTGTGCATTGCACCAGCCGGATTGATATTTTGGATATGCTGAAGGCCTTTGAAAGCGGCGCTGACGGAGTTGCCATAGTGCGCTGTAATGACGGAACCTGCAAATACCGCGGCATTGCGCACAGGGTAAATGCGCGGGTTGACAGAGCAAGGAAACTTATTTCAATGTTGGGAATAGAGGCAGGGCGCATTGAGATTCTTTCTCCTGTGTCAGGCGGCAACGGCAATCAATATGCGGATGTGTGCGCTGATTTTACCGGACGCATAAAACAGATGGGGCTGAGGAATAATAAATTATAAATTGCGGAATTGAGAGTTAAGGGTTTAATAAGAATTTGTCATCCTCCGGCTTGACCGGGGGATCCAGACATTGTCCCCCAATTTGAACAGGGGAACTATTTAGATGAACTGGATTCCCGCCTCCGCGGGAATGACAGCAAATAGAAGGAGTAAAAAACTATGATAATAGGCTCGCAAAAATCAATTGACGAAATCTGGAATATGGTGCAGGACTTTAAAAAGGTGCTTGTATTCGGCTGTAATACCTGTGTGGCCATCTGCCATGCAGGCGGAGAAAAAGAGGCAGAGACTATTGCAGCGCTCCTGAGGATGCGGGCCGGGCAGGAAGGGAAGAAGATGGAAGTGAACCACCTGGGTGTTATGCGCCACTGTGAGCCTGAATATTTTGACCCTGTGATTGATGAAGTAAAAAAATATGACCTTGTGCTTTCCACGGCCTGCGGCGTAGGCGTAAATTTTTTATCTGACCGTACCGGTAATGTTCCCGTATATCCGGGCCTAAATACATCTTTTTACGGAGCGGTGGAGGCGCCAGGTAATTTTGTGGAGCTTTGCGCCGGCTGCGGCAACTGCATCCTGCATCTGACCGGAGGCATATGCCCCATAGCGCGATGCTCAAAGACGCTTATGAACGGGCCCTGCGGCGGCACTAACAAGGGCAAGTGTGAGATCAGCTCTGATGTGGACTGCGCATGGTACCTTATTGTTGAGCGCATGAAGAAACTCGGCGCCCTTGAAAAACTCTCTGAAATCCAGCCGCCGCGCAACTGGTCCACGTCCCGTGACGGAGGACCCCGCAGGGTGTCGGTGGAGCACATAAGGGAGTACGAGAAGCAGGAAGAGCAAAAGGCTGGGAAATAAATAAAGTAAAAAATTTTTAACCACAGATTTCACAGAGAGCACAGATTAAAAAGAAAATTTCTAAAAAATCTGTGTAAATCTGAGTAATCTGTGGCTAAATTCAATTTTAGCTTTTTCTTTTGGAGGTAAAAAATGAAGAGCGGAAGCAATCTTGAGAAGGTTATAGCAAGCGGCAAACCTGCGGTTACGGCAGAGCTGGGCCCGCCCATGAGCGCGGACGGACATGAAGTTGTAAAAAAAGCGCAGCTGCTTAAAGGATTTTGCGATGCTGCAAACATTACGGACTGCCAGACTGCTGTGGTCCGCATTTCAAGCATTGCTGCCGCGGCCATTGCCTTTAGGGAAGGACTGGAGCCGGTAATGCAGATGACCTGCCGTGACAGAAACCGCATTGCCATGCAGGCGGACCTTTTAGGCGCTGCCGCGCTCGGACTTAAAAACTGCCTCTGTCTTGCCGGAGACCATCAGAAGTTCAGCGCCGCAGGCAGGCTGAAAGGACATCCGGGCGCAAAGAATGTATATGATGTTGATACCTGCCAGCTTGTCGGCATACTTAAAAAAATGCGTGACGAAGGAAAGCAGGAAGGCGGCGACCCGCTGGAAGCAGCGCCCAAGTTTTTGAAGAAAGTAAATGCAGGCGCGGATTTCATTCAGACTCAGGGTATTTATGATATTGCCGGCTTTCGCTCTCAGATGGAAAAGATACGGAATATGGGGCTTCATGAGCGCACTGCAATCTTGGGCGGCATTATTGTGCCTAAAAGCGCCATGATGCTTAAATACATGGATTCTTCAGTTGCCGGCGTGTCTGTGCCAAAGGTACTTATTGACCGGATGAATAAGGCCAAGGAAGCCGCAGGCGATGACAAGAAAAAGGCAAGGGAATTGCAGGAGGCAGAGGGAATAAAAATTACCATAGAGCTTATCCATCAGGTGCTTGAGACGCCCGGCGTTAAGGGCGTGCACATTCAGGCAATTGAATGGGAAAGCGCCATTGCCGGCATTGTCAAGGCGGCGGGGCTGTATCCGAGACCGGAGTTATAGCAAGAGCTTGCCGTAGAGAATTTAGCATTGGGTTAAACTTGACATTTATTTGATGTAAGATGTAAGATGTAAGAAAGGCAGTGATTATGGAAACAGCCAAGCACAGAACTCAAATATCCCTTGAAGACTGGCAATATCAAATATTGCTTGAAATGTCAAAAAAGGGGAAAAAGAGCCTTTCAGCCATCATCAGGGAGTTCTTATCTGAAAAATTTTCAAAGCAGGCTGTTAGGACAAGGGATGACTCTGTCTGGGGTATTATCGGCATTGGTTCAGGTGATGGCTCTCCTGTGGCGCGTGAGCATGACAGATTTCTTTATGCAAAAAGAAAGAAGAAATGAAAAGGCTGTTTGTTGATACAGGAGCATGGTACGCGCTTGTTGACAAGAAGGACCCTGACCACAAAGAAGCAGCTGCTTTTATAAGAAATAACAAAATCCCGCTTTTAACGACAAACTTTGTATTTGATGAGACCATTACCTTGCTCCGGAGCCGGCTTGGATGGAGTGTAGCAAAGGAGTTTGGACAGAAGCTTAAAGACAGCCGGTTTGTGAGCCTTATTGGAGTGAAGGATGAGGATGAGGAAAAGGCATGGGAGATTTTCCTAAGATACAAAGATAAAGATTAAATCTTTGCCTCTTTCAGCGCGTCCTTGCAAGGGCATTTTCTTTTCTCAGGCAGGAGGCGGAAGGTTTCTTTAAGCAGGCTTTTTATTTTTTCCACCGAGGACTTCATCGCCTCCAGGACTTCTGCGACGGTGAGTTTCTGTTTTTTTATTCCCGCGGCGTAATTTGCCACAAGCGCAATTGATGAATAACAAATCTCAAGCTCCCTCGCAAGCGGTGCCTCAGGCATGCCTGTCATGCCCACGACATCAGCGCCCAGAAGGCCGAAGGCCTTTATTTCAGATGCGGTCTCAAGCCGGGGTCCTTCAACGGCAACATAGGTCCCGCCGTTTACCAGCCGCACTCCGGCGCGCCTGCCCGCCTTAAGCAAGAGTCCCCGCATCTCAGGACAGTAGGGTTCTGTGAAATCAATATGCACTACTCCCTCCTTGCCGTCATAAAAAGTATTCTTTCTGTTTCGCGTCATATCAATTATTTTGTCCCCGATGACAATATCTCCGGGCTTCAGCCCTTTTTTTATCCCGCCGACTGCACTGACTGATATTATTCTCTCAACGCCTAACTTTTTAAATCCATAAATGTTGGCCCTGTAATTAACCATGTGGGGCGGTATGCCGTGATGCGCGCAGTGGCGGGGGAGAAAGACGACTTCTGTGTCTCCGAACAGGCCAATACGGTATTTATCAGAAGGCCTGCCGTAAGGCGTAACAAGTTTCTGTGATTTTTTAATGGTTAAGCCCTTTTGTCTTAATATGGCGTATGTTGCTTAATGCTGCTCCCGGGGGCGTTTTGGGGTTAGTGACCAGAGCATACAGTATGGAATATTTTTTCAGCCATTCTTTTTTCTTGGAAATTATTCTCAGGACTTCTTCTGAGGATGTTTTCTGCTTTGTAATAAGCTCTATTTCACTATCAGAAATTTTTTGGTTTTCAAGGACTGCCGCCACTACTTCTTTGCTTGAATCGCGCACAAGGATGGACCTGATTTCCCTGCCGCCTTTCATTGCAAGCTGAATTTTCTCCCCAACCTTCAGGCTCTGAATTTTTTGAAGCAGGGTCTGGGTTTTGTGTTCAGCCGGCTCCTCTTGTTCCTCAACCTTGAGAGTCTCAATAACTTCTTTTGGGAGTTCTGAAGGGCCAAACTCAACTGGGTTGGTTTTTTCCATAAGTTTATGATACACTCCATAGCCGGTTTTTTGCAAAAATGTGATGTACATCACAGAATTAATGCCGGATTATTATTATCTTTAGATATAAAGAACAAAGAACCAAAGGAGGATAACAGTTGAAAAACAAAGGTAAAAAGAGGCATGTCAGTGATAAAGCAATTGAACGGTTCTGTCAGGGCACTGAAATGGTATTAAAGAAAATCCGCGACAGAATCAGTGAAAAACAGTCCAAGAAACGGTAGGTGAAGTGCGTTAGGAGCGTTAGTCAGCAGTTTGTAGACTAACGCACCTAACGCTTTTTCAAGTATATCAAATACTCAACATTCCCTTTTGGTCCTGTAACCGGCGACTGAATGAGTCCTTTGACCTCAAAACCCATTTTTACGGATTCACCTTTAATTTTTTCTACGACCTCAAGGCGTTTAGCCTCATCCCTGACAACTCCGCCTTTGCCGACATGCTCCCGGCCTGCCTCAAACTGTGGTTTTATAAGGGCAACTATTTCTCCTCCGGGCTTTAAAAACGCAGAAACTGCGGGTATGACTTTCAGAAGGGAAATAAACGACACATCGATCACTGTTAAATCTATATTTTTTTCTTTTAAGTCTTCTAATTCTTTGTTTCTGATTTCTGACTTCCCGATACAGGTCTCCGCTCGTAGAGTCGAGTCTGCGACTGAGGGTCGCTCCGACTGACTTCTGACTTCCTCATCAAGATACCTTATATTTGTTTTTTCCAGAAGAATTACACGCGGGTCCTTTCTGAGCTTGTAGTCAAACTGTCCATAGCCGACGTCTATGGCATAGACTTTTTTTGCGCCGTGCTGAAGAAGGCAGTCGGTAAATCCTCCGGTTGATGCTCCGGCATCCATTGCAATTTTATTTCTGGCGTCTATTTCAAAATCCCTTATCGCCGCCTCAAGTTTTAACCCCCCGCGGCTTACATAAGGCATCTTTTGAAGGATCTCTATCAGGGCCTCATCTTTTACAAGCGCGCCTGCCTTGTCAGCTTTAATCCCGTTGACAAGGACGGTTCCTTCTAAAATTAATGCGCGCGCCTTTTCCCTGCTTTCAACGAGTCCTTTTTCAAACAGAAGTTTATCAAGGCGGGTTTTTTGCTTTTCATCCTTCATCCTGAGTTTTCCATGTATAAAACCACAGAGTCACCGAGACACAGAGAAAAACAAAACTGAATTTAGCCACAGATTACACAGATTAACACAGATTTATTTAATCATAATAGCAGTCCGAGCCGTTTTATTTTCAAGCCGTCAATGTTAAGCTCTGTGAGACATTCAAGGACGGCGCTTCCAAAACCGCCCTCAAGGGTATTTTCCTCCACTGTGAGAACCTGCTTAATATCTTTTGCAAGACTGCCAAGCAAATCAGCATCAAGCGGTTTTGCGAATCTTGCATTTACCACGCATGCGCTGATTCCGGCGTCTTCAAGCAGGCGAGAAGCGTTTATCGCAGGCAGAACGGAACTTCCGATTGCAGTGATTAAAATGTCATTGCCATCCCTCAGGACTTCTGCTTTTCCTATTGGAATTATCCGCAGGTCTCTTTCATCGGGAATTTTTGATGCGCGCCCCCTCGGATACCTTATTGCGCATGGACCATTGTAAGAAACAGCGGTTTTAAGCAGGTCCTGAAATTCATTTTCATCCTTCGGAGCCATGACAACCATATTGGGGATGTGCCTGAGATATGAAAGATCAAATGCGCCGTTATGAGTCGGCCCGTCTTCACCGACAAGGCCTCCGCGGTCAATTGCAAAAATCACCGGAAGTTTCTGAAGGCAGACGTCGTGCACGATTTCATCGTACGCCCTTTGCATGAATGTTGAATATATTGCAACGACCGGTTTTAATCCCTGCGCCGCAAGCCCGGCGGCAAATGTTACTGCGTGGGGCTCGGCAATGCCGACGTCATAAAATCTCTTTGGGAAGGCCTTTGCAAATTCCGTCAGTCCGGTGCCCTCGGTCATTGCGGCTGTTATTGCTATAATGCGGCTGTCTTCCCTGGCGAGATTTACGAGGCAGTTGCCGAATACCTCGCTGAAGGTCGGGTTTGCAGATGCAGGCTGACAGCCTGTTTCAATATCAAAGGGTCCGACTCCGTGAAAGAGGCACGGGTTTTTCTCAGCCAGAGAATAGCCTTTGCCTTTTTTGGTAATCGCATGAATTAAAACAGGGCGCGAAAAATCCTTAAAGCGTTCAAGCGTCTCAATGAGGGCTTCAATCTTATGTCCGTCAATCGGCCCGACATATTCAAAACCTAATTCCTCAAAGAGCATTCCCGGGACGAAAAAGCCCTTTACCGTACCTTCCGCCTTCTCAGCTATCCGGGGCATGGGCTCTCCGACCTTTGGTATGCGGCCGAGGATGGACCTGGTTTCTTTTTTAAATTTTGTGTAGAGGTCGCCGGTCATTATCTTATTTAAATATACGGAAAGCGCTCCGACATTGGGAGATATTGACATCTCATTATCGTTAAGGATGACAATGAGGTTTTTTTGCAGATGCCCCGCGTGATTTAATCCTTCAAAGGCAAGCCCTGCGGTCATGGCCCCGTCGCCTATAACAGCTATCACCTTAAAGTCTTCTTTCTTCTGGTCCCTGGCCTCAATAATTCCCAGCGCCGCTGATATGGAGGTGGAACTGTGTCCTGTTCCAAAGGCATCATGCGGGCTTTCCTTAATTTTCGGGAAACCTGAAAGGCCGCCGTACTGCCTGATTGTTGAAAAAGACTCCGCCCTCCCGGTCAGGAGCTTGTGCGCATAAGACTGATGTCCGACATCCCATATAAATTTGTCCTTCGGAGAGTCAAATACTTTATGAAGCGCGATAGTGATTTCAATGACTCCAAGGTTTGACGCTAAGTGTCCGCCGTTAATGGCAACCCTCTCAATAATTGTGTCTCTTAATTCCCCGGCGAGCTCCTTCATTTCTGCAATGCTGAGTTTTTTAAGATCTTCGGGACTTTTAATTTTTTCTAAAATCATAACATTTTCCTCTTAACTCTTAACTAATTCCGCCTCCTTAAAATATACTTTGCAATTTCCCTGAGCGGGTCTGCCTTGCTGTTTAAATCTCCGATAGCATCAAGGGCTTTTTCAATGAGAATTTTTGCCTCTTCCTTTGACGTTTCCATGCCGAATACAGAAGGGTAGGTGTTTTTCCCCCTTAAAATATCAGCGCCTGCTGATTTTCCCAATTCCTCATCAGTGCCTGTTATATCTAAAATATCATCTACTATCTGGAAGGCAAGCCCAACATTTTCTCCGTATTTTGACAGCGCATTAAGCTCTTTCTGTGAGGCTACTCCGAGTATCGCACCTATGCGAACTGACGCCCGGATAAGCGCGCCTGTCTTATGTGTATGAATATAAAGGAGTTCGCTTTTTTTTGCTTTTTTGCCTTCAAGCAGTATATCAGCCGTCTGTCCGCCGACCATGCCGTGCGGCCCGCAGGCATATGTCAGTTCCCGGATGATATTAAGCAGTGCATCCGGCTTTGCATTGGCGTTTGATACTATGCTGAAGGCGTCTGTCAGCAGGGCATCGCCTGCAAGTATTGCAGTAGCCTCTCCAAAGACCTTGTGATTTGTAGGCATATTCCTTCTCAGGTCGTCGTCGTCCATGGCAGGAAGGTCGTCATGTATAAGCGAATATGTATGAATCAGCTCAAGGGATGCCGCAATAGGGATGATATTACCGGCTCTTCCGCCCACGGCCTCATGCCCTGCAATAGCAAAAATAGGACGCAGTCTTTTACCGCCTGCCATTAGAGAATAACCCATAGATCTGTGCAGGGTTTTCGGGCAGGAGTTGTTTCTTCTCGTGGAAGAAATATAACTTTTTAAAAAGCCGTCTACAAGCCTGTGATTTTTTTTAAGATAAGAATTTAAATCCATGGCAAAATCCGTCGGTTATTTTAATAAACTTATATTATAGCAAAAATTTATTTTTTTAGGAGGTGTACCTTGTCATACTCCGATTTAATCGGGGTATCCAGAAAACTAAGGCGCTGGATTGTCCGGTCAAGCCGGACAATGACGGGCTGTTTTCGGGACTATGATGTTAAGCATACAATAAACCCTATGTATGGCATCTTTTGAGATGGCTAAAATTATCAGGAGAGATTATAATTAAACACAGGATATGACAGGCGTCATAGACTAATATACGGCAGTCAGTATAATAAAATAAAGTCAGTAAGACTTTTATTAAATCAGGAGGGTACGAAAATGCTTAAGGAAAAAGTTGAGGCTGTATTAAGTAAAATTAAACCGATGCTTCAGAGGGACGGCGGTGATGTTGAACTTGTCACTGTTGAATCTGACGGTGTGGTTAAGGTAAGGCTGGTAGGAGCATGCGGGTCGTGTCCGATGTCAACGATGACGCTTAAAAATGCCATTGAGGCCACTATAAAGAAGGAGATTCCTGAGATTAAATCTGTGGTGCAGGTATAAAGCACAAAAATTTACCACAGAGGGAACAAACGTCATTCCCGCAAGCGAAGCGCGTCGGGAATCTTTTCGGAAAGATTCCGGACAAGCCGGAATGACAAACATTTCAAAATGCAAATTTTCAATGCTAACTTTGTCCCGATAGATCGGGAATAAATTTACAATGAATATTTTAACGTTTCCTGCGGTTAAGTTTTAGGAGGTTATATGGATAAGATAATTGTCTGGTATTTGAGGATGAGTGTTTTTTATTTTGCCGCAGGGGCATTATTGGGCACCGGCATGCTTTTATGGCCGGAGGATGCGGGTTATTATATCCCGGCCCACGTCCACATGAATCTATTAGGGTTTATGTCAATGATGATTTACGGTGTTGGATATCATATCCTGCCGAGATTCAGCGGTGTGCATATCTACAGCCCGGCGATTGTGACGATACAATTCTGGGTTGCCAATGCAGGACTGCTGATGATGGCAATAAGCTGGCCGTTTCATGAAATGCAGACAGCCCTTTCATTAGTTAGACCCTTACTGGTGCTTTCAGCGCTTTTATCGCTGATTGCAGTTGTTCTTTTCACCTACAACATACTTAAGACAATCAAGCCGATGGATAAGTGAGGTTATGATTAACATCATAGCAGGCTTGGGGAATCCGGATTAGACTATAAGTAAAGGAGGGTGAAATGGAAACAAAAACTGATGTAACAAAAAATTCAATAATCGGTGATGTCATTAAGTCGGTCCCTGGAGCAAAGGAAGTCATTCAGAAGTATTTCGGCTCGGGCTGTTTTACATGTCCCGGCATTAATATGGAGACGATTACCTTTGGAGCCGCAATGCATAATATGGACCCTGAAAAAATAGTTGATGAGATTAAAAAATTATCTGCAACTCAATAAAGAGGAGGCAAACAATGGAGCATAAATGTTTAAACTGCGGCGCTGAAAGCAATCAGATTGTGCTGATTTCCTGCGAACATAAGGGAGAGGCATTATATGTCTGCGTAAAGTGCCTGCCTGTTCTTATTCACGGTTCCCACTAAATTCAATCTGAATCCTGCGTGAAAATGTCATTGATCCGAAAGGAGTCTGTCATTCCCGCTTGTCGGGAATCCTTCTTTGGAAAGATTCTGGACAAGCCAGAATGACAAATTTATAGGTATTTTCGGGTCAATGTCTAAAAATTTAGAATTTTTCAGCTTGAGTGATTTCAATCAGGTTTGTTACAATGTTGTTACACGAAGGAGGTGATATTATGGCGCAGGATCCGGTTTGTAAAATGAATGTTGATGAAAAGAAGGCCGCCGGAACAAGCTCTTACAAAGGCAAGACTTATTATTTCTGTGAAAAGAGCTGCAAGGAAAAATTTGACAAAGAACCTGAAAAATATGCCGGCGGGAGCAGTTGCGGCTGCCACAGTTGTCACTAACACAAAACAGTAATTAAAGGAGTGATTAAAATGAAAAAGACGATGTTAATTGCGGCTTTAGTCTTTGCGCTTGCAATAACGTACAGCTATGCCCAGATGGCGCACGACATGAAGAGTGAAGGCTCGGAGGAGATGAAACACAGTGACATGATGTGCAAAGAAGGCATGATGGGACATGGCAAGATGATGGACTGCATGTCAGAGATGATGCAGGACATGTCAGGCATGATGAAAAAGATGTCGGGCCTGATGAAGAAAATGCCTGATGCGCAAAAAGACAAAACTTCGGATAGGATGCACAGAATGTCCGGCATGATGCAGGACATGTGCGCTGAGATGAATAAAATGTCGGAGATGATGGACAGCGGCACGGCAAAAGATGAAGATATGAAGATGATGCATGAAAGAATGATGGAAATGAAAAAGCGTATGTCCGGTAAACAGGAGCCAAAAGAGTAAGCGCCTGCCAGACCGGAGCATAAGCATTAGGTATAAAGACCTTTACCACAGGGGACACAGGGAACTGTATGGAACTTAATTCCCCTAAACATAGCTTTTGGATTGCAATATACTTGTCGTCATTCCTGCGAAAGCGGGAATCCAGAAAAAAAGACTGGATTCCGCATCAAGTGCGGAATGACATATCTCGGTGGTTTAGTCAAAACAGGATGTTTAAATTTTTTATAGCAGTGGTTTTTATTTCATGCCTGCTGTCTGCGCACAGCCTCGCGCAATCAGGCTCTGTTTTAATGAAGGGCGGGGAGTGGACCTCAGGGAACAGTCAGAAAAAGGCAGACATGGCGATAGACCCTGTATGCGGGATGAATGTCAGCATAGACAAGGCTGCCCCAACAAGCAAGTATAAAGGCATGACTTATTATTTCTGTTCGGTCAAATGCAAAGAAAGATTTGACAATGAGCCTGAGAAGTATCTTCAGGATTCAGGGGCTGACAGGCATAACCATCCATAAAGCCGTAATCCATTTAATTACCCAAAGGAGAGCATGGTAACTGATCCAGTCTGCAAAATGACGATTAACGAAAAGGACGCCGCAGGGACGTCTGTTTACAAGGGCGCGGCATACTACTTCTGCTCGCCTGCCTGCAAAGAAGATTTTGACAAAGACCCTGAGGCATATTTAAAAGTTCAGGGTTTGGAGTCCGGAGTCTGGAGCAAATCCCCCCCCGTCCCCCCTTTGACAAAGG
>JACQZD010000080.1:0-2235 GCA_016207865.1 Nitrospirota bacterium | reverse complement strand
GCGAAGGGGGATTTACCAAGACAGCTAAGGACCCGGTCTGTGGAATGGTTGTGGATAAGGAACGCTCGCTGAAGATACAGCAGGGCGGCAGGACTTATTACTTTTGCAGTCAGGGCTGTGTCAGGACCTTTGAGGCGCCTGAGGCGGAATTAAAGTCTATGAAAAGAAGAGTTGCCATTGCCCTCACAGGCGTCCTTGCGCTTGCGATTTTCAGGGCGGCGGTCTTTTTAGGGCTTGCGGCCGGAGCCACAATCCTGACATGGGTTCCAATTCCATGGCTGCCGTGGTTTACGTGGGGAGTGTGGTTGTTTATCATAACAACGCCGATTATGATTTTTGGCGGGAGGGGATTTTTTATCGGCGCATGGCATGCAATTAAAGACCGTGCGGCAAACATGGATTTGCTGATTGCCCTCGGCACATCCACGGCCTATATTTACAGCGCGTTTGTTGTTTTCTTTCCAAGGGTCCTGCCTGTTGATGAAAAAAACGTTTATTTTGAAGTGTCTGCCATAATAATCGCTTTTGTACTGCTTGGAAAATACATGGAGGAGATAATTAAAAAAAGGAGTTCTGCCGCTATCCGCAAACTGCTGGACCTTAAGCCGCAGACGGCGAGGGTAATAAGAACAGTTAACAGTGAACAGTTGTCAGTGAACAGTCAAGGGGAAAAAATAATGGAGGAAATGGAGATTCCTGCTGAGTCTGTGATGATTGATGACATTGTGATTGTCAGACCGGGGGAGAAAATCCCTGCCGACGGAATTATTACAGAGGGACATTCATCCATTGATGAAAAGATGATAACAGGGGAAAGCGTCCCTGTTGAGAAGAAGGCAGGGGATGAAGTTATAGGCGGAACCATAAATAAGACAGGCGCATTTAAGTTCAGGGCTGTGAGGATTGGTTCGGAAACTACACTGAGCCAGATAATAAAGATGGTGGAAGAGGCGCAGGCGTCATCGTCTCATATCCAGAGGCTCGCTGACAAAGTAGCATCATACTTTGTCCCGGCGGTTATAGGCGCGGCGTTTTTATCTGCCATTGTATGGATACTTATCGGTAATCCGACAATGGCGCTCTTGTCTTTTGTAGCGGTTTTAATCATTGCCTGCCCCTGCGCGCTCGGCATAGCCACGCCTGCGGCGCTTATGGTCGGAGTGGGCAAGGGCGCTGAAATGGGAATTCTAATCAGAGGCGCTGAGTTTCTTGAAAAGGCTGAAAAATTAAAGGCAGTAGTATTTGATAAAACAGGCACCCTGACAAAAGGCGAGCCTGAAGTTACGGCGATAGTGCCGATGAATAGTGTCAGTGAGAGTGAAATATTAAAGATTGCGGCTATTGCAGAAAAAGCCTCTGAACATCCGCTTGCAGGCGCGATTATTAAAAGGGCAGAAGAGATGAAAATTGACATTCTCCACGCAGAGGGTTTTGAGGCTGTCCCCGGATATGGACTTAAAGTAAATTATGATGGAAAACTTATAACTATTGGGAATGCAAGGTTTATGGAGCAAATAAGCATTTCACTAAAAGACAAAGAGGCTGTCATTTCAGGGCTTGAGAAAAATGGCAGCACCGTAATGATGGTTGCAGTGGATGGAGCGCTCATTGGATTAATTGCAGTTGCAGATACCCTGAAAGAACATGCCGGAGAAATTGTCAGAGGGCTAAAAGCCGAAGGTATTGAGGTCCTTATGCTTACGGGTGACAATGAGCGCACTGCAGGGGCAATCGGCGTACAGCTTGGGATTGAGAAGGTCATAGCCAATGTCCTCCCGGGCGATAAGGCAAGGGTGATTAAAGACCTTCAGTCAGGAGGCAGGGTTGTGGCAATGGTAGGGGACGGGATAAATGATTCTCCTGCCCTTGCGCAGGCAGACATCGGCATAGCCATAGGCAGCGGCTCTGATGTGGCAAAGGAAACAGGCGGCATCATACTTGTCAGGGATGATTTAAGGGATGTAATAAGAGGGATACGCCTGAGCCGGGCCACGATGAGAAAGATTAAGCAGAATCTTTTCTGGGCTTTTATTTACAACAGCGTGGGAATTCCTCTTGCGGCAATCGGACTGCTGAATCCGATAATTGCCGCTGCGGCAATGTCGCTCAGTTCGCTCTCAGTTGTGACAAATTCAGCGTTGCTTAAGAGGGTGAAGGTTTAAGGGGTGTGTTTTTAAAAAGGCAGCAGGACTTCAAAGGTGTTGTCTTAAAGTTTTTCAAACACATATGCCGTTA
>JACQZD010000079.1 GCA_016207865.1 Nitrospirota bacterium | reverse complement strand
CACAAACTCTTTTATTCTTAAAAAATCCTTTGCATTATGAGTGACTAAAATCGCCCCGATTTGTCTTGCCGAAAGAGCGATTAAGACATCATTTTGAATTTTTGCCAAAAACTTCTCTTCAAACCCATATTTCCGTCCAAGTTTAGCGATAACTTTTCCGGCTTTCTGCCAATCAGACGCTAAAGGGACTATCAACCTGCCGGTGCTGTAAAAAACACCATATAATTCATCAAGAAGCTCTATGGAATTATTGTCAAAGGCTCCGGCATAAAGCTCTTTTATTACCACTGCGCTTAAGTATACCACCGGTTTTTCAATTTCAAGTTCAAGAAATTGATAGGAGATGCCTTTATTGATAAAGGGGATGTATATTGAGGCATCAAGGAGGATTTTAACTCTGGCATCTGCCATAAACATCCTTAATATTTCCCTTGCCTTTAATTGACAAGAGAACTCTCCTGATTTTGTTGTCAGCTATTAAGGTGTCCATGGCCTTGTTAATGGCTTCTGTATCTGTTTTTGCTCTTGTAATCTTCCTGATGGTTTTGATTTTTGCAATATCAAGAATAAACTGTTTTCTGACCTTTAATTCGGCTTTCATGCTTTTCTCACCTCCATGTGTATTTTATCTTGTTTTATACACATTGTCAAGCTATGCAAACCCCTGCTCTCCTCTTAATATTACAAGGGAAACAGCCGGGAAAACAATAACCGGCATAAATATTATACCTTAACGGAAAAATATTTTAGAGACATTATTCTTTAATTTCAATGGCTTTTTCATTTTCCCCCAATATTAGCTTAAAATGGCTCAAAGAATATTGAGATTCCCTGTGGCAAGACCACAGGGGATCTAAGGTTACAGTAAAAAATCTATCTATAAAATTTTTCATGGATTGTTGACATATTTTCTTTATAGGTATAATATACCATTAATGAAGGCGGATTTAATAAGGGCTGAAAAGATTATAGATGAGCTTGAAAATACTATTGAGATTACGATGTGGAGATTACCTGAATCCACCGGGGATAAACCGCATGGTTATAAATATTCACTGGTTTATGTTGTAAATGAAGTAAGAGTAATAGGTTATGACAATGCAGAAGGCAAAGGAGACCACAGACATATAAAAAATAAAACAGAGGCATACAGGTTTGTCAGCCTTAGAAAATTGGCTCATGACTTTTATAATGATGTTGAAAAATACAAGAGAGGTGAACTATGAGAGTAAAAAAAATCAAGATAGGCATTAAGGACATAAAGACAGCGCTTGATGATTTTGTAAAAACCGGCGAGGCTATTGCAAGGGGAGAAAAGGTAAAGAAGGAAACAGGCGTTTACTTCACCACTTTTACCGCGTTTAGAAAGGTTATGACGCCTAAGAGGCTTGAACTCCTGCACATTATCAAGATAAAAAAGCCTTCTTCACTCAATGAACTTGCACGGATGGCAAAAAGAGACGTTAAAAATATAGTTGATGATGTGAAGTATTTAGAGCGTATAGGGCTGGTTGAAAAGAAGGCAGGGGCAAATTTTACTCACACTCTTACGCGAAGACCCCTATAAATTAATAGACAAAACCGGTAAGCAAGTGGTGGGGCAATAAGACCCTGCCGGCCGGCAGGTGTGATGGGTAAAAAACAGGTAAGAGCTTGCCTATCGGTTTTTTGAAGCAAGAGCTTATTTTTTTGTACGCATTATCCTTTTTTCTTTTTAGGGTGGTCTTCTCTGTAAGAAATTATAAAAGCAAAAAGGGCAATAAGCAGTATTCCTGCTAATATTACATAAACTCCTTCTGACATTTAACTTTCCTCCTTCTTAGGTGGAATTGTGTAAAAACCAATGAGAAAAGCAACAGCAGCTACTCCTACAAAAATAAGCCCTGTATTTATAGATAGCTTTTCAGTAATAATCCCTCCGATAAGCCCAACAGTAAGCATGTACTTTGTAACATCCATAAGCATCTTCCCTGTCTCTTTTCTCCTGTTATCATGCTTCATGTTTAAATTATACAGGCTATACTTACTAATATGCAATATTTTTATATCCTTAACTGACTCACCTATACCCTTACTCCCCTCTCAGTATCACTGCCGGATTATATCTCATCGCGTCCCTTACCGGGAAGTGGCTTGGGAGAAGAGACACCGCCAGCCCGGCGGCAAGAGACAGAAAGAATATGTAAAAAGGCATGCTGATAAATGAATTAAACGCCCCTTTTGAAATCACCTGCGCAGAGAGATAACCAAACGCATAACCAATTACCCCGCCTGAAATCCCTATTAATACCGCCTCTATCATGTAAAAACGGCTTATCTGCCCCCTTGTTGCGCCGATTGCCCTCATTAACCCTATTTCTTCCCTTCTCTCAAGGACATTTGCGCCCATTGTGCCGGCAACGCTTATGCCTGAGGCGAATATTACAATCAGGGTCACAAGCGCCATGAGAAGCTGTATCTTGGCAAGCAATGACTCCTCTGCAACGGCGACCTGTCTGAGCGTTTTAACCGCCGCTCCGGGGGCAATACCGCTGATTCCTTTAACTACGCCGCTCAGTCCGGCTGACCTGCCTCTGACCAGCACGGCGCTGAGTTTGTCTCTTGCGTCAAGAAGCTCCCATGCATCCGGTATTGCCATAATGACGGCGCTGTCTTCTGAGCCGCCCCTTTCAATAAATCCTTTAACGGCAAACTCCATGCTCCTGCCTTCGCTCTCAAGCAATATCACGCTTCCCCGCTCAAGCTTCAGCATATCTTTAAGGTTAGTCCCTGCAAGTATCTCGCCGGGCTTCCCGGGCAAATTACCGGCAAGCCTCCAGCCCCTGCCTTTTAATTCACCGGTCTCCAGCCCTATTATCTCAATGGCCTGCCTGCTGCCGAGCGCCCGGCCCAAAACCTGCCCTGATACGCCGTCAACATCCTTAAGCCTTGAAATATCCCCCAGCAGGCCGTAATCAAGATAACCGCCGTCCTGCGGTGAGACAATAATATTTGCGCCATACGCCTTCAATTCCGAACCGAGTTTCTCACGCATACCGGCAGTAACTCCGATCAGCGCCGTGATTACCGCGACTGCAAGGGTTACAGAGATTGAAGCGATTATGACGCGGCCCTTCCTCTGGGAAACGGACTTTATGAAGAACATTAAAAACCAGCTTATTGCAGACTGATTCCGGTTATTTTTCATTCAGCGCCTTTAAGGACAAGGCCGGGTTTTATGTTTAAAGCCTTTTTTATCGGCAGTACTGTGCCTGCTATTGAAATCAAAACAGCGCTTCCGATAGCCACAGGAAGAAGCAATGCCCTCTGCTCAAAGCCCATATTAAAAACCTTTAACCCTATGAATGATGCAGCGGCAATTGACAATGCATAACCAACCAGCCCGCCGATAACCCCTATGACAATCCCTTCCGAAAGAAAAACAGATGCTATCTTCCTGCTGTCAGCGCCTATGGCCTTCATAAGCCCTATCTCCTCAATCCTGCGCAAGAGACTCATTATCATTGTTGTTGAAACGCCGAGGGCCGACGCCGCCAATGTGATAAAAGAAAGTATATAGACCAGGAGTTCCAGCCGTCCAAGCACCTTGCCCTCTGTCTCAGCGACCTGCCACACAGGCTTTACCCTCGCACCCTGAAAAACTTCCTCAAGCTGTTTTGCTATGGATGTTACATAGCCGGTGCAATACCATTTTTCATATTCAGACTGGCTCATCTTTGCAGGGTCTTTATAGGCAAATTCATCCATAGGCTTTGTAAGCGCGCTGACAAAAACTTTTGAAATCTTTCCCTTCAGGTTCTTAAATTCCTGAAGCGCCTGCATATCCATAAAAACCTGCTCATCCTCAGCGCCGCCTGTCTCCAAAACCCCTGAAATCAGAAAACTCCTGCCGTCCAGCAAAACGCTTTCACCTTTTTTAATCCCAAGCCTGCTAAGCAAAGATATCCCCATAACAACCTTTTCAGCAGAATCAGGCCATTGTCCGTCTATATACCACCACGGTGAAACAGTCGCAATACCGGCAGGGAAATTTTTTTTCTCGCCCGGCTCCTGCAGTTCCTTTTTAAACCAGGCCCCAACGACAACTGCCTGCAAAGTTTTATCTCCGACTGTTATTTCGCCCTTTGTCTCTAAAAAAGGCGCTATGCCAAGTATGTTGTGCCTCCAAAAAATGGTCTTTGCCTTTATAATATCTTCCTCCCTTAAATATCTCTTCTGTCCTGAGACGCCTGCCATGCCTTCAACTCCGGGTTCAATGAGTATGTTTGCGCCAAAGGCCCTCAACTCTCTTGAGACCTTTCCGCTTATGCCTAAGGAAATGGTTATAAGGGATGCTGTTATGGCCGTGCCTACGGCCACAGAGGCAATCATCAAGGCCATGGATTTTTTTTGGTTAAGAAAGGACTTTCTGATTATATTGAAGAGCATATTTTTAATTATTTTAAAACAGCCGGTTAAGATTTAAACTCATATCTTTAATTTATGCGCCGCTCATTTTTTCTTCCGGAAAAACTATTTCCACCGACGTATGCCCGAATATCTGGAAGCGGTTTGTCTTTACCTTGACATCGCAGGGGTTGCAATGACCAAAGACATCGCACGGGATAAATTTATCGCTAATCTCAAATTCAGCGTCCAGCATATGCCCTATAGCCGCCCTTCCCTCATACAGGTCGCTGTGGCACCGGTAAATCTTTCCGGCGGGACCGGCAATCAGCTCGGTTGTTCTGCACAGCACCTTCTTTTTAAATTTCCTGTCGCAGGCGCCCGGAAATTTATAAGTGCCGTGCAGGCCTCCGTCGTAGTCGCCCAAAAATTCCTTGGTCCTGAAATCTATGCCGAGAGACTTGCAGTATTCCTGCGCCCTGAGCACCTCCTGCTCCTGCTTCGGATGCAGAACGCCCCATATGCCGATGCTGTAACCGGCCCTCTGGAGTTTCAGGACCTTTTCCACAAGCGGCTCCAATTTCATTGTCTCCGGATGATAACTTACGCGAATGGAGGCATACGGCGACTTTCTCTTTATCCTGTCAGGATGAACTTTTTTCATAAACTCATCAACATCAAACTGCAGGTTAGTCAGAAGGTCCATATTAAGGTCTGACCTGAGATTGTTAACTATATATGCAAGGTCAGGGTGCAGGCTCGGCTCACCGCCCTGAAGTGATACCGGCAGGTCGTCTCTTGATATAATCCTGTTAAGCCCTTTTACCCAGTCCTCGCCTGACATATGCCCCTTTTCAAAACTCCCGCCCTCAAACTTGTTGATGCAGTAACTGCATCTTAAGTTGCATGCAAGCGTAAGGAAAACCGCGATGTAATTATAGTTTTCAGGAATTTTTATCGGCTCCACTGCGTCTCCCATTTCAAATAATCCGTCAGGTCTAAAACGTACCGGTCCATAACTACGTAAAAACTTGAAGGCAGATTAATTAACATCCCTTCATCTGAGAGGATGTTAAGCACATCCTCAATATAGACCTGGTCGCTTGCAATTATAACCGGAGAAAACCTGTCCGGACTTTTGCGCATCAGGTATATTATATCCCTTGCGGCGCTTTCCTGAACATTGAAACACAGTATGGGTTTACTGCCTGCGTAATATTCTGTAATAGGCATTATCTGGGGATAACCCGGGACATAATTCGGGTCCCAGAATATCTGGAAACCTCCGATATCAAAAAAAACAGGTTCATATCTTGTGGGCAAGGACTTCAGCTCTCTGGCAAATAACAGCTCGCTCTTCAGCTTTAAACCACGGGCCAAGGAAGGATTTTCAGCCATGTGAAAACCGTCGCTGGAAACCTGCGCCGGGTCCATGTCAGGTATGTAATAAACAGGTTTCCTGTCCAGCAGGAGGAAACGGTATCCTAAAAAAAGTACGAGAACTGAAGCAAGCAGGATATAAGGAAGCAGAAGCTTAAGCCGCAAAGACTTCCCGCTTCCCGGGTCGTGAATGCCTTCTCTGAAGCCCTTCACAAGCGACCAGATAAACCCGCTGACAAGAAGGCTTACAAACGGCAGCATCTGCCTTGCTTCATAGGGCATCCGCGCCCCGTGAGGCAGGACCACCACAAAAGCCAGACCGCACACAAACAGCACGAACAGCAGCCATAACGAAGGCAGTTCCCTCTTTTCATCTCCTTTAAGAAATAAATAATATAAAGCGTAAAGCAGAAACAGCCCCAATAATAATAACGCCGGGCTGAAGATGTTATTAAAAATCACATGCACTGTTTCAAAAATTACGTTAACCCTGTTTTGCCCGTAATTATACCCTGTGTCCGTGCCGCTCTTGAGCAAAAATGTGTCTTTTATATCAAGAAAGGCGTCATCAAATCCCAGATACCAGACATTCTGTAAAAATTGAAGTGAATGAGCAGTTACAGGCGCCAGCGCATATATGAGATAAATTTTCCATCTGAACCCTTTGCGCTCTATAAAGTCCCATCCGATTAGCCAGACATAAATGAAAAACACTGAATCAAAAGACGACAGGGAAAGGCAGAATTCAGTAAGCCACGCTAAAATCATCCATTTCTTTTGTGCGGCCGGAGATTCCGCACGCGTTGAAAGAACAACCAGCAGCATAAATGCAAACCTCAGCAGGTCGTCAATAGGCTGGTTTGCAATAGTATCGGCATAACCCAAAAAGGCCGGAGAAATGCCGTAAAATAAAACCACAAAAAAAGCAATGCCGTGATTTGTAATCTTTGCAAAAACAATATACATCAATACCAGCGCCGTAACAGAGAGAATTATTGACAGCATCCTCGCATGAAACACATCTTCCAATCCCAGCTTAAACAAAACCGCATACGGTATCAGATAGCCGGCAGGATAATGCGTGTACCAGAGCCTCGGGCCGATCCTCGGCGAGCTTCCCGGACAGGTGCCGTGAGCGTGCTGTCTTAACTGGGGGTCGTCAAACAGGCGGATGACCTTTGCATAACCCTGAGGGATAAACAGAAAATAATTGGAAAACCAGCCTGCCTCGTCCCAGTGCTTAAGCGACAGCATGGACTGGGCGTCACCGAAACCCCAGTCGCTCCATCGGAATTCATCAGACGCCCTGTGCGTTAGGTAAAGACTCAGGAGAATTAGGCAAAAAGCTAAAATAATATGCCAAATTCTTTTTTTAATCTTCTTTTTAATCTGCTCACTAATTTTGCTCATACCTGAATAAATGTTCACTAATGTCATTCCTGCGGAGGCAGGAATCCAGAATTAACTGCATATGTTTTCATACAAATCAATCCATTGAGGATTTTCTTCCTCTATTAATTTTAGTTTCCAAATTCTCTTCCATTTCTTTATTTGCCTTTCCCTATTAATAGCAGATTCTGCATAGTTATGCATTTCATACCAAATAAGATTATGTATTTTATATTTTTTGGTAAAACCATCTACTAACCCATTTTTATGTTCATAAATCCTTTTAACAATATCTGAAGTAATCCCCGTATACAAAGTACCATTACGTTTACTACTAAGGATATACACATAATAATTTTTCATAATTATTGGTTCCCAGTTTCACAGAAACAAAGTCTGGATTCCCGCCTTCGCGGGAATGACAGATCATCAACTTATCAGCAACTTTTAGGGAAATAATCCATTTAAATAAAATTAACATGCTGGGGAGTCCTTTTTACTTTTTTATCAAGAGACGCCTTGCCCTGCTTCAATTCCCACAAAAATTCATTCACCTTATGCTGAAGGCAGAGCGAGCCGCACATGGTCCTTGCATCAAATTTCTCAGATGATATAAGATTTATTACCTCCCAGTACCTCTCACCCCTCCAGAGTTCCTTGAAGGAGGTATCAGCAATATTACCTATATGATATTTTTTATATTTATTGTTAAACAGCATGCCGCACGGCGCCACAAGGCCTGAACCTGAAAACTGCATTATAAACGGAGGGCCGAAACACTGCGAATAGCTCCGTTTGCCGCCGCTTAATATCTTGGACCACTTAACCTTCACGAGATAATTTTTTTCTGAATAAGTCTCCGCCTCTTTTAAAATATCCACAAGACCAAAGTATTTTGAATAGTCTACGCCGAGGCTTGAGACTTCATCATCACTGCAATGCTTTATTACAAGATAATCAACTCCGAGTTCCCTGCCGAGTTTTGCCAGAGGGATAATCTGGTCGGCAAACTCCGGCAGTAAAACCATCTGCAGGCCGAGAGTAACTTTGAGTTTTTTCTTCTTTTTAATCTCCACGCACTTCTTAATTGTATTAATTACCTTGGCAAAAGCCTTCTTAGGGCCTCCGTGGATTTGGGCATATCTTTCCGGGTCCGCGGCGGAAACATTAAATCTCAAATAGGTAAGCGCCGGCAGGATTTCCTCAAGCCTTTCATCCTTGAGCAGAAAACCATTAGTCCCCAGCGCCATATCAAGACCGTTCTGTTTCCCCCTCAATATGGCGTCATAGACATGCGGAGAACATGTGCTTTCGCCGTCGCTTACAAAACTGATTGCCTTGAC
>JACQZD010000078.1 GCA_016207865.1 Nitrospirota bacterium | reverse complement strand
AAGCACATGCCTGATTTACATGCGGGACTCATGAAGATTGAAAAGGCAATTGGCAGCGCAAAGGAAAAAGAGACCGTGAGTTTGGTATTCTCCTCGCTTAAGCCGGAGTCCATTGATTACGGTATTATTGAAAAGGCTGAAAATGTTGCAATGATACCGGCTGAGATGGGCTGGTCGGACGTAGGGAGCTGGCATGCGCTCGGATATATTCTGGCGGTGGATGCAGATAATAATGTCAGGCACGGAGATGTAATTTCAATTGACAATAAGAACTCCATTCTCTATTGCGGCAAAAGGGTCGTGGCTGCGATAGGGCTTGATGACATGATTGTGGTTGACACCGCTGACGCCACGCTTATCTGCCCCAAGAACAGGGCTCAGGAAGTGCGGAAAATTGTTGATGTGCTTAAAGAACGGGGGGCTCAGGAATGTGTTACGCACAGGACTGTATTCAGGCCCTGGGGCTCATTTACCGTGCTCGAAACCGGAGAGAGATTTAAGATTAAAAAAATAGAGGTAAAGTCCGGCGCAAAATTAAGTCATCAGATGCATCACCACCGCAGTGAGCACTGGGTTGTTGTTGCAGGGACGGCAAGGGTTACAAACGGCGACAGAATTTATGACGTACATCCCAATGAAAGCACTTATATCCCGATGTCTACCAAGCACAGGCTTGAAAATTTAGGTAAAATTCCGCTTGAGATTATAGAAGTCCAAAACGGCGAGTATCTGGAAGAGGACGATATAGTCAGGTTTGAGGACATTTACAGCAGGAAAATTACGAAATAGTTCTGCTATAATTCTAAAGCATTACTTTTGAAGTCCCGTTGAGATGATGGAATGGTCAAATTTATACTTAAACTTTAAAAACATTGCCGGAGTGGCGGAATTGGCAGACGCAAGGGACTTAAAATCCCTCGGGTGGTGACATCCGTACCGGTTCAAGTCCGGTCTCCGGCATTTTAAAATCAGTTGTATAGAGTATAATATCTGTATGAGGCAACTGAAATGACAGCCAATAAAAAATATGAACTGTGGTTTGTGTCAGCAGATGATCTGAAAGATGTCACCCCTAAGAAAGCCCGTGATATTATAATAAAGTGTTTCTTTGATGCTCAAAAAGCGACTTTTGCAATGGCGGGCGAAAAGCTGGGGAAAAAACCAAATGAAAAAGAACTGTATGAGGCAATAAAATCAGAAGTTAAAAAAACATTCAATGAAGCTAAGTGTGATTTTGAAAACCCGACAAAAGAAAACCTGAGGAAGGTTGTAGATTTACTGTATATTAAGTCCGCATCACTGGGCACGCCGAAGGAAGTACGGGACCATCACAAAGGACAGATAGAAATGGTTTTAAGACGTCTTGGAGTGTTTGGCCATGGAATACTCCACAAGTTAACCAAGTCCGACTGACGATATTTTAGCTATATCCGAGCAATAACTGATTTTCCTTTGACCGCGACTCTCCTATGGATGTCACATAAATAGCAGGGCTGTCCCCAACGGGGCATTTAGCCTCACAGATGCCGCAGCCGATGCACAGTTCTGCATCAACCCTCGGCTGTTTTATTGTAAACTCTTTCCCTTTGCGGTTTTTAACCTTATTGTTCTCAAACCAAATGGCTTTTTTTGATGTGGGACAGACCTCTTCGCATACTATGCACGGAGTTGCATGCGCATAAGGCAGGCACTTGTTTTTATCAATTACAGCAAGCCCTATCTTCACCTTCTTTTTTTCCTCCAATGATAATCTTTTTATTGCGCCTGTGGGGCAGACCTGTCCGCAGAGCGTGCATCTGTATTCGCAATAGCCTATCTTGGGAATGAGCAGGGGCGACCATATCACTTCAAGGCCGGAGTCAAAGAGCGCCGGCTGAAGACCATTGGTAATGCACACCTTCATGCACTCACCGCATTTCACGCATCTTTTTAAAAAATCTTTTTCCTCAAGGGAGCCGGGAGGCCTGATGAGTTCCGGATTGTGAATCTCAGGTTTTGAAAAAGGAGAGGTGCGGATTAAGGGGACAGCGGTAACGCCTGAGAGCATAGAAATAATAACCTGTCTTCTTCCGAGGCCCATTGCGGTTTTTTGCGGCCCCTCTTTAATCCCTCCATTGGTAAGGGGGGATACAGAGGAATGAAACCCGAAACTCACTGCATTCTGGGGGCATATGTCATCGCAGTTAAAACAGTAAAGACATTCAGTATCCCGCCAGTTTTCTTTTAAATCAGGATTTGCGCCGCCCTGACAGACTGTATCGCATATGCCGCAGGAGGTGCATCCCTCGCTTACTGACCTGCTGAGTATGGAATATTTTGAAAGCAGTCCAAGCAGGGCGCCGAGCGGGCACGCCCACCCGCAGAACACCCTGCCAAACAATAGTGTGATAAGTATTATGATTACAGAAAAATAAAACGCCTTCTGAACGGCATGTGAGGAGAAGAGTGTAGTGATGAGTATGAGGGGGTTGAAATCAAGAAAGATTTTTACAGGATATCCGAGTTCATCGGCGCCTTTTGATTCGGTCTGGATGAAAAGAAAAAGAAAAATTAGAAGGAATATGCCCTGAGTTATTCTCCTGAGGTTTTGCATTAAATTAAATTTTTATTTTTTTGATATTTAATTTTGAAAGATCCATTGTGCCGAGTCCGTATTTATCCGCAATTTTTACACAACCGAGGTCACTGCCCTTCATTCCAAAAAGCGTTGCTCCAAAGGAATCTACGGCAACCTGATCCACGCCGGCTATAACGGTATTCAGCGTTCTTACATCTTTGACATCACCGCCTGAGGGCCCGTTGTTTACGAGAATCCGTACGGCATCAAGAATGGTCAGAGTCGGCTTGATGACCAGGGACAGGTCCACAAGACTCTCGTCAAGCTTCTGATGTATCTGCTTTCTTAATCCGCCCATGACACCCATCCAGTTTTTCATTGCCATTGTAAGATTTGAAAGTCCGTGATGTTTTGCAATGGGTATATTTATTATCTTGTCTGCCTCAAATATCTCAGTGTACAAAGGCCATTCCTTAAGCACCTGCCCGTTTATTTTTGTGTCTTTAAATTTTCTTTCATCAACATAGAGTAATTCACCGCCTGCTGTCTTAACGGAGTCGGCAATACCGCTTTGCACATAACATCTTCGCGGGTCATTCACAGGCCTGTCAAAAATCTTAACCTTTTTTGCGCCTGCCTCAAGGCAAAGCCTTACTACTGCGGCAACTACCTCAGGTATGATTCAGGCTGCAAATGCATGATACATTATGCAAGATGTAAGATGCAAGATTTCTCCCGATACAATGGAGATTAAGGGGTGTGTTTCATTGTCATTCCGGCTTGTCCGGAATCTCTTAAGGCATATATACCCTCAAAACTTTAAGCAAGCAACATGATTATTATCTGTCATGCTGCAAAAGATTTTAAGCAGTTGCTTCTGATCTGTTTATAAAAGGCAGCATGACTTTTACTGTGTTGCCCTTAAAGTTTTTCAGGCACATATGCCTTTATTTCTTCAAGAATCAATATGGCCGCCCTTTTATCAAGCGGGTCATTGCCCGACCCGCACTGGGGGTCCTGAACGCATGAGGGACAGCCGTCTTCGCAGGGACAGTCTGTTATTATTTTTTTTGCAGCCTCAAGCCATTCGCCAATTACCTCAAGCCCTCTTTTTGTAAGACCAATGCCTCCTTCGTATCCGTCATAGATAAATATTGCCGGCGCTAAAAGCTGGGGATAAAGGGGATAACTTATGCCGCCAATGTCTCCTTTATCGCACATCGCAAAAAGCGGAAGGGCGGAGATTGCGGCATGCTCAAAGGCGTGCAGCCCGCCTGCGAAATTGAGATTATTTTTTTCCACAATTTGTTTCAAATTACTGCCGAGTATTACCCATAATCCCTGTGTATTAAAAGTCCAGGAGGGGAGTTCCACCGGATAGCGGTCTATTTTTTCCTGAGTCAGAAGCTTTTTCCTCCAGTATCCTGTCACCCTGTGCGTTGTACGCAGTTCTCCCCAGTTTATATTGTCTTTTTTTAGGACCTCTTTTATTATTTCTGTTTCCTCAGAAGTTATAGCCTGCGTATAATAGGAGATGTCTGCTTCTTTACAGTGTATTGTAAAATTTTCAAGGTCCAGCTCTTGAACGATGTACTGCCTGCCTTTGTGAAGATATACGGCACCGGGATGAGCCTCCTTAAAAATCCTGGCTCCGCTTATTTCTCCAATGCGCCTGCCGCCGCTGAAAATATTGAAAATCTTTCCGATTCCCCGTATGCTCACCTCTCTCTGAGGATAACGCTGCTGAGAAAACCATATATCTCCGGTCTTTCCCTGCTTGAGCAGCCCACTGGTCTCAAGTTCAGTAATGACGGGCGCCAAGGCCTGAGTGTCATACACAAAATCACCGGCTCTGAGATAAATCTCAGCCGAGGCGCACGGAATATGCTGCTTTAATATTGCAGCGTTTGATGCATCTATAACAACTGCCTCATGATTTCGTGCGAAAAAGTCATCAGGGTGCCGCATGAAATACTGGTCCAGCGCATCTTTCAACCCGACCAATATAATCACTGCATCCTGCCTTTGCCTGCCGGTCCTTCCTGCGCGCTGCCATGTGCTTGCAATGCTTCCTGGATAGCCAGCAAGGATGCAGGCGTCAAGCCCGCCAATATCAACGCCAAGTTCAAGGGCGCTTGTGGATATAACGCCGTTAAGCTCACCCGAGAAAAGCCTTTGCTCAATTTCCCTTCTTTCAGCCGGCAGAAAACCTGCCCTGTATGAACTTACCAGTCCCTCATTTTCAGGCGAGGCGTCAATCAGCCAGCTGTACATCAGCTCAGTTATCTTTCTTGATTTTGTGAATGCAATGCTTTTTAATCCTTCGTCAAGACACAGCTTAAATGCCTTTGTTGAGGCTGTGTAGGGGCTGCCCCAGGGATTTAAAAATACGATATGCCTTCCTCCACTCGGGGCTCCGCTATGGTCAATGACTTCAAAATCAAGCCCTGTGAGATTTCCGGCTAATTCTCCGGGATTGGCAATTGTTGCAGAACAGGCAATGAACTGAGGGTTTGAGCCGTAATATCTGCAAATCCTCCTAAGCCTTCTTAGAACCTGCGCAACATGCGAGCCGAAGACGCCCCTGTAAGTATGAATCTCATCAATGACGACGAATTTCAAGTTTTTAAAAAACTCAGCCCATTTTGTATGAAAGGCATTTATTGCGAGGTGAAGCATGTCCGGATTTGAAAAAATTATGTTTGGAAATGAGCCGCGGATTTTTTTCCTCCTGTAAGCAGTCGTGTCGCCGTCATAAATTTCAGCAGGATGCGCTATGTCAAGGTCTTGTGCAATTTCCCGTAATATTTTAAACTGGTCCTGTTCAAGACCTTTTAGCGGAAACAGGTAAAGGGATTTTGAAGACGGATCATTAAGAATGGACTCAAGCACCGGGATGTTGTAAATCAGGCTTTTTCCGCTTGCAGTGGGAGTCATAACAATGATGTTATGCCCTTTCCTTATTAAGTCAATGCCTTCTGTCTGATGTGTAAAAAATTTATTAACGCCTTTATTTTTAAGGGCAATTATAAGACTGTCATTTACAGGAGTTTCAGGCTCAGCGTATTCTGCAGACCGGGGCTCAATATAACGGTAGTGTGCTATTTCATCTTTAAAGCCGGCGCTCAGATGTTCTAATAAGGATTTTAGGGCCAATGTGGATTTATAAATTGACGATTTCTGCCATTTTAGTTTTTGTGTCAAATATCATTGCTGTTGCCTGATTCCAGAATCCGTGTGATGTGCCCGGATTAAGGACCAAGGTATTTCTGGATTTTTTATTCACACATTCATGCGTATGCCCGTAAGCAATAACATCATATTTTCCGCATTCAATCAGTGAATTTCTTAATTGCGGTTCGGTCCCGTGATAACATGCAAATCTCAGGCCGTCTGTTTCAAATTCATGAAAATCACCCTTAATCTCTCCGTTTATTTCGTTAAACATATTGATAAGCCTGAATTTATCACCGTCGTTATTGCCGAATATTCCCACGAGTTTTATCCCCTGAAATGCCTTAACCGATGCGGGATTTACATAATCTCCCAAATGAAGGACAAACTCAACTTTCTTCTCTCTGAATATCAGGACGCATTTCCTGATGTTTTCTATATGGTCATGCGAGTCTGAGATTATGCCGATTTTCATATTGCAATTTTTTTAAACACAGAAAAAATCTGTGTAAATCTGTGGCTAAATTAAGTTTCCTTTTTCTCAGTGTTCCCTGCCTACCGGCAGGCAGGTCTGTGGTGAATTTTTTCAAAACTTATAAATTACCATTCCAGTCAGAAGCTTCGGATAAAAGTAGGTTGACTTCGGCGGCATCCGCTCTCCTGCAAGGGCAACCTTCTTAACGTCTTCAATCTTTGTCGGATTAAGAAAAAAAACAGCCTCAAAAGAACCTTTTTTTGCCTTTTCTACCGCAGCTTCAGGCCCTATCTCATATTCGTAATGCTCTATTTTCAGCAGGTTTCCAAATATGAGTTTATGAAGCACAGTGACATCAAGATTTTTCAGGCAGGCGGGCAGTGCTATTCCCATTTTTGACCTGTTGAACGAAAGCGTGTAATAAGTATTGGCATTAGTAAGAAACATCCCGAAGCAATGCGGCTGCTTACGCATTATTTCAAACATTTTTCGCCTTGCCTGTTGTCCGGTGCTGCCTTTGAAGCTTGTTTTTTGTATGTCAAAATAATTTTTCAGCGCATCATGTATATTAATATTTGAATCTACCTCAACTATGCGGTGCGTGGGCAGGAGCGTCAGTCCTTCATCTTCCATGTTGGCAAGAAACATGAGAGTATAATCCCAAGGTTTTGCGTTGAGCGTTGAGCGTTGAGCGTTGAGCGTGATTTTGTCTATTTCATTTTTAAACCGAAGCGATGTTTCGTAGCGGTGATGACCGTCTGCAATAAAGATATCCTTGTCAGACATCTCTTCTCTGACCGCATTTATAGAAGCCGTATTGCTGATACGCCAGAGCCTGTGAACAAAACCTTCTCCGTTTTTAGCCTCAATGAAAGGTTTGCTTTTGACAGTCTCGCTGAGGATGGAAGAAGCGCGCTTTTTCCTGCTGCTGTAGATGGAGAATATAGGACTTGTATTAGCGCGGCAATAACGAAGGATATTCAACCTGTCTGATTTCGTCTTTGAGTAAGTCATCTCATGAGGATGAATTTTGCCAGAGCCCAACTCTTCAAGCTTGACTGCTCCAAGAAAACCCCTGAGCTTTTTCTTTTTGTTATCTATTTTA
>JACQZD010000103.1 GCA_016207865.1 Nitrospirota bacterium | reverse complement strand
TACAATATTTCTTACGGTATCAATATAATACTGTTCATGCATGAGATTGACATTGTCAATGTTGCGGACTGAAATGCCGATTAAGCCGGGATTAAAATTCACTATTTCAGCCGCGACGGCATCCAGAGAAGCATTTTTCTGCAGAATATCAACCTGCAATACATCATGGCCTGCCGCTGTTAATGCGGCTGCAATTATACCCAGGCCCAGCGGATAAATCGGATATGGCGAAGTGGCTGTATTGGATGAAATCAATAATATCTTCATTTGCCGGCCTTCCACCCTCCCCGCCTCAGACGGGTTCCCTTGTATGTGCCGTCCGCTTTCTCCTTTTCAATCACATTAAGAAACATCTTTGCCATTTGAAGGTTCTGACTGGAGTTCCGGTAGAATTCATCCCACGCATAAAAAAACATTTTCTGTAAGGCCTCAGCGCTCATCTTTGCCGGCTTGAAAACAACCTCAGCCCCTGTATACCGCAGCCAATCATTATGGAGAATCCTCTTCTGTTTCTCAAGAGCGGCCCTGATAGGCGAGTGAGGAAACGGAGTGAGTATTGTAAATTCAGCCAAATCAAGCTCCACTTCCAGCAAAAAATCCACAAGCCGCTTTATGTAATCTTCATCATGGTCGTCCATGCCGAGAATAATCGTTCCCTCTACCCCGATGCCGCGCTCCTTGAGCCGCCGGATCCGTTGTCTGATAACATCTGAAGTGTCAAAAACAGCCTGATATACATACCAGCAGCCTGCCTCTGCCGCAAGGTCTAATATGTCGTCATCATCTTTAATAGGGTGTGAAATCCATTTTTTCTTAAGAGGGATTAAGGCCTTAAATAATTCTTTTTCCCAGTTATTACTCCGCCTTGCAGGCCCTATTAAACTCATGTCCGGGAAGTCATTCAGGTAGTTGTAAATTTTTTTCAGCGAATTATTTTTTACATCATTTAGTACCTCTTCAAACCGCCCCTCTGCCTCGCCGAGAAAGACTGAGTCGGCATACCTGAGTGTTTCTTCATGATGGAGCATGGTCCCGATGCCGCCGAATATTACGGGGATGCCCTGCTTCCTGAAACGGCCTGCAAGTTCCCAGGCGCGGGGAATCTGACAGGTGAGCATGACGGAAAAAGCCGCGAGATCCGCCTTCCCGTCAAAATCAACAGGCTGAATATTTTCATCATAAAATGATATTTCAATATCATTAGGGATAGCAGCTGCAAAGCAAACCGGTCCGTGCGGCGGCAGGTGAAACTCTGTCTGACGGTTTAATTTGGGCCACTTGGGATAAATAATTTTAATTTTCATTAAATTTGTCCCTTCCGTAAGTCTGAAAATTTTTTAATCAGCCCATTAAACGTCAGGTCTTTGCCGGCTATTGCCTTAATTTTACTTTCGTGACAAAGAAAATTACTGCCGGAGACCGCAGACTTCTTTAATATCAGATAGACTGCGTTTTCTTCGCTGTTTAACCCTGCAAGCATTGCAGAAGTCTCGTCAGAAAGAATCATGTCAGATGCCATAGTCATTATTGCCGATAACGGCTTCCTTCGGGATGCCGTATAAAATAACGGCCCCTGCAAACCAAAATGAATTGCCGCCTCTCCGAGCGGGCTTGAAGGCAAAGTATAGATAAAGAGATTTCCCCGGGACAAGGTCCGCCCGCAGTCTAAATAGTCTTTAAAATAAAGCAAATCCGACTCCAGCGAGCCTGAATCATTTGCGCCGATAATTCCCATGTCCTGCTTTTGTGAATAATTGATGCCGGCATCTTTTAATGCAAGCGCAGCCGCATAACATATCAGCTTTGATGTTTTATCAAGCCTTCCAAAGTTTTTAAAAGGATGAGGAAAAATCTTTTTGGATAAGCCGTCAAATACGGAGCTGTCTTTATAGACCACCCTTTCTCCGGCGGCAATACAGCCGTATTTTTCTTTATCAATCCATCCTATGCCGCAGATATCAATCATAAGCTTTGCCGTCTATAGCTGATTTTATTCATTTGTCATTACCGTACAAGACCTGCCGCCCCCAGTGTATGACCTATTGCCCCCTTTACCGAATAAACAGGCAGGGTTTTTTTAAAAACCGAATGAAATGCACCCATCTCCATTGCATCATTATATACAGTTCCTGTCCCGTGCGCTGATATGAACCCTATGCCGTCTTCCCCAATACGGGCTGATTTTAATGCCTTATTAACAGCCATTATCAATCCGTCGCTTGTGCGAGACGGTCCTGTCATATGATTGGCGTCATCGCTCAATCCCCAGCCGGCAATCCTGCCGATGATGTTCCTTTTCTCTTTTTTTGCCCTTGATTCGCTCATTACCAGCGCATATGCGGCCGCCTCGCCGAGACTCAGCCCGCTTCTTTCTTTATCAAAAGGTCTTGCGGCAGATTTATCCAGCGCCATCAGTGATGAAAAACCTGAATAAACAAATTCAGTGACGCTGTCGCATGCAGCCACCAGCACGCAATCACTGCGGCCGCTTCTTATCATTGACGCTGCCTGCGCCAAGGCGGCAGACGATGATGCGCAGGCGGCGGAAATAATAATTCCGCTGTCGTTAACACCTGCAAGCTTTGAAAGTTTATTCAAAAGATGCAGCGGATTGCTTTTGCCGGCATCCCCTTTGCCTGTCAGAAATTTTTTCTCCAGCAAATCAATCTCGCCTTTTGTTGTAGCCAGAATGAATTTCATGTCTTCCGGCAGTGAAAAAGAATTATTTACAAACAAAAGCCTGAACATCTGCATTACGAGAGAGTCTTCTTTGAGATATTTCAGTCCTTCAACCGTGGCTGCATAGCCTGACTGGAAGGCGCTTGTGCTGAATCTGCTGAGCCTTGAAACAGCCGTCCTGCCTGACAGGATGCCGTTCCAGCATGCGTCTGTCCCTGCACCGTATGGAGTCACCATATCACAGGCGGCAATTACTGCTTCCAGTTTAGTTGGCATAAATTAAGCCCTAAAAGCTGTCCAATTTTTGTCATTCTGGCTTGTCCGGAATCCTTCCCCGAAAAGACTCCCGACAAGCGGGAGTGACAGGTGTTCGGCTGTTTGTTTATCGATTTTTAATGTGAAACTCTCCTGACTTCCATCTCGTCCTGCACCTCTCCAGCAATGGAGGGGATATTATGCAAACTTCTCCGGTTCCGGCATCAGTCAGCAATTGTACAGTGAAGCCGCTTGTTGCAATGCTTCCGTCATTTTTTAAAAGGTAGTATTCTGTATTTAATTTTGACCCCTCATCCCAGACCAGCACTGTCCTTATTGTAAATTCCTCGGCAAGACGAAGCGGCTGGAAATAATCAACATGAAGCTGGACAATCGGGGCGCGCAGACCCGACTCGTAAAAATCCTTGTATGACAATCCGCAGCGCCTTCCTAACTGCTCGGACCCCTCTTCAAAATAAACAGGGTATCTGCCATGCCAGACAATACCCAAAAGATCAACCTCATTGAAGTGGACATGCCTCTTGATTTCAGCCGTGACAGGCGGTGGCGTTCCTTCAGCCCGCTTGAAGTAATTTTTTCCTCTGCGTCTGTTTGCCATTTGTTTTTTAAATAAATCCGACCCTTAGTTTTATTTCTGAAATCTTTTTGCCGCCGTTGCTGATGGAAGCCTTAAGAATGAAATCACCCAATGTTTCCTCAATGCCCTTGCATATGCAGGCAATTTCTTCCGAAGGAACCACCGTTGAAAAAAACTTTGCAAGGATAATCTCTTTCAACAGAATTTCCCTGTTTTTCCATTTCTCAAGCATTGTAAGGGCGCACTGTATCTGGCAGACTCCGGGCAGTATTTTGTTGCCGGGGAAATGACCCTCAAAGCCGATGAAATTTTCAGGAAAGGCAAAATGCGCGGTCAGCGTACCGCCTGATGAGGTCAAATCCTTCATGCATTTTTCAATCCCCTTTTTTATAGAGCTCAACCCGCGATCTCCTTCAATTTAATTATCAGGCTGTATCCGTATTTATAGTTTTTTAAAACAATACCACCGGGATAAAATTTCCCGTCCTTCTCCCGATACTCATAATATGAAACCCGCCAGCTTAATATATCATCTTCATAAAAATTTTTTTCAGTCAGATGACCCGCGGAGCCCGCAAAAATATATTCTACAACACCTGCTCCGGAAGGTTCACTAAAAATTATTTGAAGTCTCTTTTTTTTAATTGCCGCTTCGGGCGAAGGCGTCAGATTAAAATAAACGCGTCTGATGTCTTCTCCGACCGTGCCGGCAAAATTACCTTTCTTTGTAAACTGCTCCAATGCAAAATGAGAATCTATCCTGTCTTTAGCGCCGGATAATTCAAACAGCTTTATGCCGATGGGATTAATGCAGACTACTGTGAAGATTTCTTCTCCGGCATCAACTGTGATATAGCCGATTCCTGAAAATTTGCTCCAATTGTATTCAAAAACAATAGTATTGATAAGCTTGAAATTATCAGGCATGTTATTTTTGAATTGACTGACAACGGTCCATGGGTCAAAAGGCTCCATGGAGACATATGAAGTCTTTTGAAAAGGGACGTCAGTACATCCTGAGAGGCACAGGAATACTGCAAATATTGCAGGCAGCCGTCTCATACCGCCTTTACCTTTTTTGATTTTAACGTAAATTCACAAAGTTTCGGCACTACCATTACTGATGAGAAAAATCCCGCGGCTAAGCCGATAACCATAGTTATTCCCACTGATGATAAGGCCGGATGTTTTGCAAAGATAAGCACTCCGGCTCCGATAAGCGTGGTTACCGTACAAAGCGTGATTGCCATGATTGTACCCGTATTCATCTCAGAGCTGTTGCGGAATGTCATAAATATGCCGTAATCAGAATTTAGCCCTATCACTAAAACCCCGGCAATCATATTAGCCGCATTTATTGAAAGCCCTGAAAGCGCCATAATGCCGAAAAGCCAGATAATGCTTGTCAAAGGCGGTACAAGCGCTATCAAGGTCTCTCTGATATTGAAAAAACACAGATAAGTCATAATGATTACACTTATCGCTGATATCCATGTCATCAGTTTTAAATCAGAGGAAACCACTTTAGAGAGAGTGCTGGAAAGGACAGTTGCAGAAACCAGATAAGTATTAGGATATTGCCTGCTTATTTCGTTCATTGAATCCATATACCCTTCCGTGTCAGGAAAAAATGATACCATGCGGTAGCCATCATTTGTCTTCTGAACAAATCGTTCAGTCAAACCAAAATCTGCAGCTTCTTTTTTAAAATTCCTACCGGTTTTGACTTTTAGATTTGCAAAAAACGGATCAAAGGCATTATCGGAAAAACCATATTTTATCCCTTCCCCGGCAAGCAGTTTTTTTAGTTTTTGTTTCCGCTCCGCGGACCAGAATTTAGTCCACCGCTCGGAATTTTCTTTTCTCGTTATTTCAGACGGCAATAATACAGCCATGCTTGTAAAATTTTCCGTCCCGATTGCCTGCACAGCGTCTTTGTAAATTTTTTCATTTGTCTCAAGCGCGTTTTCATAATCTTTTGAATTAATAACGAGTACGGCGGGTGTTTTACCGCCTCCCCATGTGTTATGAAAACGTTTTTCGGCATTTATAATTTCTTTTTCCGTTCCGTCTATGTTTTTGATATCTTTCTCAAATTCCACATGCAGGGAAAAATACAGCAGGACCAGCGTTAAAAAAAACCAGAGCAAAACGGTTAATCCTCCGGAGAGATTTCTGTTTTCAAGCTTTTCCGCGAGACGGTTTGCAAAAGATGCCTTGCCGCGCGCGTTTAACATTAAATGGGGAAGCACAAAAAGGGAAATTATCGTTGACAGAATGACGCTGATGATTGTGACAACGGCAAGCTGATGATATCCTTTTATCCCGGAGAAAAAAAAGGCTATAAAAATAGCTATTGTCGTCAACGCGCCGAAACTGACGGGTTTTATAATGTGTTTTACATATGGAGCGGGGTCTTCCTTCCCCCTTGCGGCAAAGTAAACGTGCGTTCCGTAATCAGTGGCTATCCCCGCGATTGTTGAACTCAAACCGATTACCCAGTAGGAGAGTTTACCGAGCAGCAAATATGAAAGATTAATGGAAAATACAATTGCCGCAACCGGAATCATAAATATTGTCACTGCGCTGACATCCCTTATAACTAACCCGTACAGCAAGAGCATGGCCGCCGCCGCAATTATACTGATAAGCACTATATCTTTCTTAATAAGCTTTTCATTGCTGACGGTGTGCGCATGTCCTGAGATGATATCCGCTGAAATGTAATCGGGCAGTCTTTGAAGGCTTTGTTTTAAGGAACCAAGCAGCTTTTGGGAACCCGCGGAGTCTGTAACTGCAACTGACGATTTTGCAATTAACATGGCATGCCTTCTGTCCCTGCTGACAAAATGCCCGTCTTTAATCTCCACTTCATATCCTGTTGAAGCTGAGAGGGACTTGAGTTTTTCAAGTACAAAAAGCCTTAATCCAAGAGGGTCCGAGCGGAGCATGGAGCCGAGAAGCATCCCCTGAGGCTTCAGCAATTGTAAATAAGCGTCGTGAAGTTTCCGGGAAATATGCTCCTGATTTATCCACGAATCTATTTCAGATAGTTCATCCGCAGAGATTATCTCAGGCAGGTCCTCAAACATGACGGCAATGTTTTTAGCAAGTGAAGATTCCGCTATGCCTACAGTAACATCAGGAAACAAATTTTTATCGAGAGAAGCGGACAGCAGGTCCGCCTCCCTCAGCAGGTCTGTAAGGTCCTTTTCAGAAGAGGTTAGTTCCATAGACACTATCACCCTGCTGGCAATATTTGAGCTGCGAAAGAATTCCATGCTTCTGCCGAGGATCTCATTTTGAGGCAGGATATTATCCATAGTGCTTTCATATTCCACGAAATAAAGGGCGGCAAGGCTGACGGGAATTATAAAGATAAGGAGAGAGAGAATCAGGCGGTTTTTTCTTGCCGTAAAGTCGTAGAAAAGGCCGGCATATTTTTCAAACACGCCCCTTTACCTCAAAATTAAGGCCTTCCGCCGGGACGTCAAAAATAGTATTTTTAAAAATGATAGTGGTGCTGTCGCCTCCAATCTCAAGTATCCTGATTTGTTTTAAGTACCTTTCATCCTCCCTGAGGCTGATAGTAATGCCTTTGATGAATTTGCCGGCGGCATTGGTTTTTTTTGGAATGAACTCAAAAACATGCGGAGATTTCTGCAGCAGGCGCACGTCGTAGTCTTTCATAAGCGAGACATAATTACCCGAAAACCATACTGTCAGCTGATTAAGTACATTCTGAAAAACAGGATTGCCGGATAATGCGGTTTCCTGCACGCGGTTTGTATCTTCATCCCATTGCCGGATTGATTTGTCCGTAATCACCACTGAATACCTGACAGGTTCGTCAACATGCCATGCAATCTTATCCGGCTTTTGCAGAAATATCCTTCCTTTTAAAATAATTTTATTACGAAATATTGCTAAATCTTTCTCCTGAATAAACTCAGTCTTTAAATTTTTAAAAGCGGATACATTTTCTCCAAGCCTGCGCAGCAGGTTTGTGACATCAGGGGATTCATCCGCCGCGGATAAGACCGTTGTAAAGAAAAGAAGTACAAGACCGAAAAACATCAAGGAGGCAGTGTATTTACACATGCGCGGGGATGACGGCAGCTTATAATGAAGCACTATTTGACACCATTTTGCCAGACTGTGATTTCACCCCTGGCAATCAAATCCTTTTCCTTGTAAATTTCTCCCGTGATAATGCCGAAGTCTCCAAATTTTGCGGTTTTATAAACAGATATCCGGAGTCTGTCTCCTGCGCGCGCGGCGCCCAGTATTTCCAATTTTTTTACTCCAAGCAATAGCCCCTGTAATTTTGATTCGCCGTTGCCTGTGTGTTTGAGTCCGTCTTGAGCGGCTATGGCCTGTGAGATAAGTTCGGGATAAGAGGCCTCATCAAGCCTTCCGTCAGCTTTGACAAAAATCATGTCTTTAGAGATTTCCGCCTCTGATACGGAAGCCCTTTCACTGACCTCAAGAAGTTTGTTCACGATAAGTATAGGCGGCTTGTGCGGAACAAACTGTGCGGCCTCTGCAGGCAGGCGGAGAATATCTTCCTGACGGCCAATGTTTTCCCAGCAAAGCGGGTCCGAAGCAAGATAATCAACTGTTAATTGATAAGCCGCGCCCCGGCAGCCGTAGCATCTGTCGTTTTTTGCACATTTACTGCAAGGGCCTTTTATGGTTTTTTTGTAATTTCTTAAATCCTGGATAACTTCGCTGTCGCGGATGATATTACCGAGGGTATTCCCCCTGATATTCCCGACAGGTATAGTGACGCCGACACACGGCATGACATCTCCGTAAACATTTACCGCGCATGAAAACTGATGTCTCAGGCATTGTCCGCCCACAAGCGGAGGCTGAGGGTCCCATTGATAGCCGTATTTTATGCGGTCTATCTCAGTGAGCCTGGAGAAAAGCTCGCGCACCTGCGCCGGTTCAACAGAAAGCGAATCATTTTCCCTTGCTTTTCCCTGAGGCGTTATCATTTCAAAATACGGGGAGATCTTTTGTTCCCTCAGCCACTCCCACAAATGAACGAGCTCGCCGAGGTTCTGACGGCATATGACTGTGCTTATCCCCAGGGGACTTTTATCCGGGAAGCCGGCCGTGCGCAGATTTTTGAAAGCGGTCTGAATCTGGTCGTACGCGCCTTTCCTGCCTGAGAGGACATCCTGAAGATGTTTGTCGGCCGTATTCATTTTCAAAACAACCGTTACCCCGCAGTCAGATAAAACTTTTGCCGTATTTTCCGTTATATTGGTCCCGTTGGTAAAGAGCTCAATTTCCAGGCCAAGCCCTTTAATGAACCGGAGCATTTCCATTATATGGGGGTACAGCATCGGCTCGCCGCCGAGGATTATAATCTTCTTGGCCCCTAAATCCTTGGCCTGAATTATTACTCCGCAGATTTCGTCCTTAGTCATCTCCTGCCTGCCGCCTGCGCCGTTCTGCACATAACAATAAATACAGTT
>JACQZD010000102.1 GCA_016207865.1 Nitrospirota bacterium | reverse complement strand
ACATATCAGGGACATTTATTACACAGTGACCTTTTGGCTGTAATAAAGGCAGTAATCTTTCATATATATCGCCCATTTCTTTTGTATACTTTTCCAAGTCCATCGTCCCGAGGTCTCTCAGGTCTTGACTATATTGCTCTACCTTTAAAAATTGATTGTTTTTCCTTTCATCTCCTCTACGGCTCTTATTTTTTCGCGCTCTATTTAAAAGATTTGCATAAGGTGGAGAGGTCAAAATTAATTTTACTGTTCCTTCATCTAAATAAGCCGGAATATTACAAGCATCGTCTGATATTGCTATCTGCATAGAATCACCAAAAAGCATATTCTGACTAAGCCGCTGTTTGCATAAATCTATGTAGTCTTTCTTAAGGTCAAAGCCAATAGCATTTCTTCCACCATCCTTTGCTGCCACTAATGTTGTGCCTGAACCAATAAAGGGGTCCAAAACAAGTTCGCCGCGATGACTAAAAAGTTCAATAACTTTCCTCGCAAGAGAAATAGGGAAAGTAGCGGGGTGCAATGATTTGTCTCTGATGTCTCTTTTTTCATAGTTGAATTGCCATACACCTAATTGTGATTTAATCCAATCTTTTGGCGTCTGGCAATTTATGTGTGTTGGTTTGCAGTCGCAGGTTCTATGAAAAGGAATATCTATTTTTTGAGAATATACAGCCTGAGTTTCTCTTATTGTTAAATGTTCTTTAACTTCTTTTGGATACTTGTAATTTTTCTTTTTTATCTTAGATGATGTTTTCATTTTAACCATATAAATCCGATATGGAAGAGTTAAACATGTTGATTATAGCTTGTTATGTATGGTTATATCAATTATGTTGCCAAAAGCGTCAAACTGAGAGAATTGAAAGCTCGAATCCTAAGCAAGAGCCAAGGCTCAAGCCAAGGCTCACCCCTTGACACAATTCATGTAAGCTTGTTAAGCTTACAAATAATACAATCTCCACCTATTTATGAAAACATTTACATTAGGTCAAAAGATTCGCGAACTCAGAGAGGGAAAAGATTTATCCTTAAGAGATCTTGCTAAAACGATTGAAGTGTCTCCCGCTTTCTTGTCAGATATTGAACTTGGACGCAGAAATCCTTCAGATAAAAAACTTTCAAGCATCTCTCGCGCATTAGGAATCCCTCTTGAAGAACTTCGCACTTATGATATCCGTACTTCCATGGAGGATTTTAAAAATCTTGCTCTTTCAGATCATAAGTTTGGGCTTGCTTTTCGTAAAGTAATTGATAAGAAAATTAGTTCAGAAGAGCTTTTAAAATTTGTGGAGAAAATATCTAAAATAAAAAAAACATGAGGACGTATCGAACTACATCGAGTCCATTTACAGAGAAGCCATTTTATACTCCTGATGAAGTAGAACAAATATGTGTCGATTCGCTTCAGAGTGTTAATTTGCTTCCATCAGAACCGCAGCCTATACGTATTGAACGGTTTATTGAAAAACAATTCAAAATCTACCCAACATATGAAGACTTGCCGGAAGGCGTGTTGGGCTGTATAGCATTTACGACTAATGGTGTGAAAGGAATAATAATTTCAAAATCGCTTTCCGAAGAGGCCAACAAGATCGCAGAACGTCGTATAAATACTACGTTAGCTCACGAAGCAGGCCATGCTCTTCTTCATACCCATCTCTTTGTGCTTGGACAAAAACCTGAATCACTTTTTGGAAACAATGTCGATTCGAGGAAACCAAAAATTCTTTGTCGTAACGATGCAATTCAAGGCATTCGCAGTTACAAAGAAATACGTTATGATGGCCGTTGGTGGGAATACCAAGCTAACTTCGCAATCGGACCTCTTTTATTACCTCGATCATTGATTATGATTTCGCTCGAACCTTTTTTAGTGAAAATGGGAATGTTGGAGATTCCTATATTAAACAGGGGGCGTCAAGAAGAAGCGGTAAAAACTGTCGCAGAAACATTTGATGTAAACCCTATCGTTGCAAAGATTAGATTGGATATGCTTTTCCCCCCTTCAAAAGATGGCCAGTTGACTTTATAAATTTTTTTGTTTAAACTGTATACTATGTAAGCTTACATAAGCTGATAATGGCCGGAGTGGCAGAAAAATAAAAAAAAGGAGGTGACATTAAATGGCAAAGAATTCACCCTACAATGACGGACACAGGCAGGGACAGGTTACAAATCGTTCACAGACACACAATCCCTGCAATGATCGCTGGATAAAACGTGATACCGACTCAGGAAGATTCATTAATCAGAAGGCTGACAATGACCCTTTTAAGGGAGTCAGAAAAGAAAAATAGGAGGTAGGCAATTATGGAAGCAACTAAAACTCAAAAAGAGGTACACATCACTATTCTTATCAACATGGTTCCCCACCATATTTCATGCAGCACTATTACTGCTGACGAGATTAAACATTTGGCCGATGCTGATTCCGACTACGAAGTATGGAAAGTGGTTAAATCCCCCGACCCTGAAGGTCAACTTCCTGTTGATGATTTCCTGGTCACGGGGAGTATTGAGGTAAAAAGCGGGGATAAATTTAGAGTCGTCCCTCCAGGAACATTCGGTGCTGTGGCAGCAATGCCACAGCAGCTGACTCAAGAGATTGAGCAATTACGAAATCAGGGATATAATATTGAACTTTATGATGAATCCGAAATGATTCTGCTTATAATAAAAGAATACTCATTACCTGTAGGATATAATAAATTATTCTCTGATCTTCTTCTTAAAATACCTCAATCCTACCCAAACGGGAAGTTGGATATGTTTTGGACAGATGCTGATCTCCACCTTCAGGCTTCAAACGGACAGATTGCTACAAGTGTGGAAGCCATCCTTGGGAAACAGTGGCTTCGTTTTTCATGGCATCCCCAGAAGTGGAATCCCAGTAGGGATAATCTATTGACCTTTCTTCAATTTATTAACAGGAGGCTTATGCAACTGAAATGAAAAAGAAATATACACTCCGGATTTCAGAGCAGGATTTTGAGAAGTGCAAATTTACTATCATGGAAAAGTATCCAAAGGAAAGTGCAGTCTTCCTGTTAGCGGGTAGGAAGAATATTGGAAACATTGAGGAGCTTATTGTTAGACGTGTTGTTGAAATTCCCGCATCTGAATACAGAGTTCAGGAGAATTACCATCTTGATATTTCACCGAGGGCGATTAACGGCCTAATATCATTATGTGAACAAAACGGACTTGGAGCTATCCTCTGCCATAGCCACCCAACTGATTCGCCATACTCGCCATCAGACAAAAAAAAAAAAAAACGTATAGCTGAAACAATTNNNCTGAAACACTTTGGAAATTTATACCTGATTCTCATGTAGGATCACTCCTAATAGCACCAAACCAGATAATGGCACGGGTTTGGAAAGCATCCGAAGGTAGCCATCCAGCATCTGCTATTACCATAATTGGACGATGTATCCGCAAAATAAATCTGAATGGCATTTCTACTCACCCTACACCTTATAAAAAAGATGTCTATGATAGGCAAATCCTTGCTTTTGGAACTCATGGCCAAGAGATGCTTTCTAATACAAAGGTTGGTATTGTAGGATTAGGTGGAACTGGCACTCCTGTAGTTGAGCAACTTGTTAGAATAGGGGTCAGAGATTTTGGCATCATAGACCCTGGTTATTTTTCACCATCTAACATTACGAGGGGGTATGGTAGTTTCTACTCTGATATAAAAAGCAAATGGCCCAAATGGTTTCCCCTTTTGAAAAATAAAAGAGCAAAAGTGGACATAGCAGCTAATCATATGAGGAAAATTAACCCGGAGGCAACCATCCTTTCCATAAGAGATAGCGTTGTGAAGGATTCAGCCTTAAAAGCGTTGCTGGATAGAGATGTAATCTTCAGCTGCACCGATGAGCATTGGGGGAGATCTGTAGTCAACCAATTATCATATCAATATCTTATTCCAGTTATTAACATGGGCATTCGTATTGATTCCAAGAGTGGCACGATCCATGGTGCTTTTGGCTCCATAGACATAATCAGACCTGACCAGCCATGTTTATGGTGCTCTGGGTTTCTCAATAGTGATAGAATTATGGCTGAAAGTCTCCCTGCCAATGAAAGAAAAGCACGACTCCGAGAGGGATACGTTGAAGATATTGATATGAATGCACCCTCGGTCATTTCCCTTACAACTACTGTTTCTGGCCATGCAACAACAACTTTCTTGCAATTAATAACTGATTTCATGCAAGAGGCTGGCAATATATCACGCCTTAATTATTACATAATGGAGAGCGTAGTTGATCGTGGGAGGATAAAGGTTGAACCTGACTGTATCTGCAGTCAAGTGAAAGGGTTTGGAGATATGAAAATTTTGCCAACTTTAAAATAAATCTGTTTGCTGTTCTTGCGCTAAAAAAAACCTTTGAATTTCACTGTGGGTTACTGACTTATTTAATTAATATACTTTTAAGAAGGTATCTCATTTCGCGATACCACGCTATCAACTCTAAACTTCTCCCGAATCAATAGACTTCAGTTATCTGCCTCATTTAAAGACCCCTATCCCTTGCATCTTATATCAAAAATCTTGTATCCTTTTTGAAACAGGGGTCAAGCGGCCGCTTTGCGTTCAGCGTTGTGCGTTCGTAGTGTTTGTTGCGCTATAAACGCTGTACGCTATACCGCTATAAACGATACACTATGCTAAAACCATCTGAACAGCTTGAGATTATCAAAAGAGGCAGTGTTGAGATTCTGCTTGAGACAGACCTCATTAAAAAACTTGAGCGCTCTTACAAGATGGGCAAGCCCCTTAAGATAAAGGCGGGCTTTGACCCCACGGCTCCGGACATTCATTTAGGACACACAGTCCTGCTTGAAAAGATGCGGCAGTTTCAGGACCTGGGGCATGAGGTTGTTTTTTTAATAGGCGATTTTACGGGAATGATAGGCGACCCTACGGGAAGAAACGAGGCAAGGAAACCGCTTTCACAGGATGAAGTTGATAAAAATGCAGAGACATACAAAAAACAGGTGTTCAAAGTGCTTAATCCTGAAAAAACTCAGATACGATTCAACAGCGAATGGTTCAGCAGAATGACTACAATGGAAATTGTAAGACTGGGTGCTGCACGGACAGTGGCAAGAATGCTTGAACGGGAAGATTTTAAAAAAAGATTTGCTAATCAGCAGGATATAACCATACTGGAATTTTATTACCCTCTTTTTCAGGCATATGACTCAGTCTTTCTAAAGACCGATGTGGAACTCGGCGGCACTGACCAGAAATTCAATCTCCTGATGGGCAGGTCTATGCAAAAGCAGATGGGCATGGAAGAACAGGCGCTCGTCCTGATGCCGCTTCTTGAAGGGCTTGACGGCGTGAATAAAATGAGCAAGAGCCTTGGAAATTATATCGGCATTACTGATTCGCCGAAAGATATGTTCGGCAAGATAATGTCCGTAAGCGATACAATGATGCTCAGGTATTATGAACTTTTAAGCCGTATATCTTTGGCAGAACTCAGCGCTCTTAAGAAAGGCCTTGAAGACGGCTCGGTGCATCCAAAAAAGGCAAAGGAAACGCTTGCGCTTGAGATTGTTGAGCGGTTCTGGAGCAAAGAGCAGTCTTTAACGGCAAAGGAAGAATTTGAACATATCTTTAAGGACAAGGGCGTGCCTGATGAAATTCCCGTATTTAAAGTCCTGCCTGAGATGCTTGATGAAAAAGACGCATGGCTTCCAAAAATCATGAAACTCGCGGGCGTCACTGCAGGCACCGGCGAAGCTATAAGGCTCATAAAACAGGGCGGCGTAAGCATCAATGGGAAAAGATGGGACAACCCCGACGAACCCCTTGCAGAGGGCGAGTATCTTCTTAAGGCAGGGAAGAGAAAATTTTTAAAAATAGTGTATAAAAAATCCTGTGGCTAAAAAAATTGTGATTGACATTGAGACAATCGGCAGGGATTTTGAGTCCTTTGACGAGCTGACAAAGGAAAAACTCCTGCAGTCCGCTGAAACCAAAGAGGATATTCAGGAGGCAAAGGATAAGCTGAGCCTTTCGCCTCTTACCGGCGAGATAGCGGCTATAGGCATGCTTGAGATAGAGTCTGACAAGGGGTTTGTGTATTTTCAGGCGGGCAATAATCCGCCGCTTCCGTTTGAAGAGGATTCCGTTGAATACTTTGCCGGCACTGAAGAAGGACTGCTTAAAAAATTCTGGGAGACCGTGAAAAGATATGACCAGATAATCACATTTAACGGCAGGGCGTTTGATGCGCCGTTTATAATCCTGCGCTCCGCAGTGCTTAAGATAAAACCGTCAAAAGACCTGATGCCCCCGCGTTTCAACAGCACCTCGCATGTGGACCTGTTTGACCAGTTTACATTTTTGGGCGCTGTGAGCAGAAAAAATTTCAGCCTTCACATGTGCTGCAAGGCGTTTGGAATAGAAAGCCCTAAGGAGCAGGGTATTACTGGGCTTGAAGTCGGAGACCTTTATAAAAAAGGCCGGTATCTTGATATCGCAAAATACTGCCTCGGCGATTTGCACGCAACAAAAAAACTGTTTAAATACTGGAATGACTTTGTAAAATTTCCTTAATCATAAATCATCCTATGTTATTACTTGCGCTTTCCTTTGGGGCTTATCTTTTTTCTCTCGTGAAAAAGCCTTTTCTGTATATCGGGCTTATTCTTCAGACCGCATACATAATCTCAAGGGGGTTTTCGCTCGGAAGGCTTCCCCTTGTCGGCCCGCACGATACCATTGCTTTCTTGAGCGCATCCCTGATTGCATTTTCTATTCCCTTCAGTGTTATTTTAAAAAAACAGCCTCTGTTTCATAACGGGCTTGCAATAACAGCCTCGGCCTTTACCGTATTCTCTCTTATTTCAAAACAGAATAATGCGCCCCTGCCGCCTGTGTTGAAAACACTCTGGTTTGAGTCACATGTAGTGCTTGCATTCCTGTCTTATGCGCTCTTTGGAATTGCGGCGATACTCGGGTATTTTTATCTCAGGGAAAAGGATGATAATGCAGAGGGTCTGCAATACAGGGCCATACTTATCGGTTACTGCCTTTTTACATTGTCCATAGTGTTCGGAGGCGTATGGGCATATCTTGCGTGGGGGACTTACTGGCTCTGGACTCCGAAGGAATTATGGACCAGCATCTTATGGCTGTTCTACGGGCTTCACCTTCATGCAAGGTTAAGGCAGTGGTGGACGGACAGGATGCTTGCATATTTAGGCATTGCGGGGTTTGCCGTTGTATTATTTACATATTTAGGAGTGAGCCTTTTGATGAAAAGCTCGCACAGTTTTTAAAAAAAGGAATAATGGAAAGGTTTATTAACGGCATATGTGCCTGAAAAATTTTAAGGCAACACCTTTGAGTCATGCTGCCTTTCTTTTATGTTCAGGGCAAATACTAAAAACTTTTTGCAGCATGACAGATAATAATCATGTTGCATTCTTAAAATTTAGAAGGTATATATGCCGTTAATATGATGGGCGGAAAATATTAGAGAATAAAGCAGCAAATTGCAAGGAAGTACAATTTTAAAATGAAACCCTTAAAAAACATAACAGGCTTTTTCTTTTCGCTAAGAACCACCTTATGGTCTTTGTTCCTCCTTGTTGCCATGTTCCTTGCAGGCGCGTTCATCATGCCTGCAAGAGAAGAGTTCCAGACCATTCATTCGGCTCCTTTTTCTCAATGGCTGGCAAGACAGCCCTTAAGCGTGACCTGGTGGCTCTGGTGCTCGCTGGGAATTCTTCTGATACTTACAGTCAACACGCTTTTTTGCAGTATTGAATCCATTGTAAAAAAACGGAAGGGGACCAACCTGCTTCTGCTAATCTCGCCTCAGGTGATACATATCGTATTTCTTTTTATCTTATTCGCTCACCTTTTAAGCTCTGCCGGCGGATTGAGCGTTGTAGCGGCTGCCAATGAAGGGACTATGTTTGGAATATCGGCGGAAAATGACTTCCTCCGCATCAGGGACATAAGCATCTTCGCATCTCCTGACGGATATATTTCCGACTGGGAGGTTAACATAGAATATTTATCAGGCCAAGGCGTTATCCTGACGGACAAAATCAAACCCAACCAGCCTTCGCTTCAAATGGGTCTTAATGTCAATGTAAAAGACATCACCGCCCGGCCGTATAAGGCAGTCCTTCTTCAGATAAGCAAAGACCCGGGCGCCTCATGGGCTTTGGCAGGCGGTATTTTATTCACAATCGGCATTGTCACCCTGATTATATTCAGGATGAAGACCGAACGGATAAGCAGTCGTAGCACTTCTCTCCCGCATAAACCGTAAAAACCGCAAGCAGGACTCCGCCTATTACATCAACGGCATAATGATAGCGCAGATATACTGTTGAGACAAGAAGCGCCAGGACCGCAGGCAGGAAAATATAATAAAGGGGTTTTTGAAATCTGTACGCAAGGTAAAGCACTACAAGAGTTACCGCGGTGTGGCCGCTCGGAAAAGCATCCCTCTTTGTTCCCTCAAGCGCATTAAGTGTATTGTCAATAATATCCCTCAGAAAGATCCCGTGCAGTTCAATATTTTGGAGGTGGTTCATAGTGTACCGGGGCCCGATTGCAGGAAATAATATATAACCGATATAAGAAAGATAAAAACACAGGATAATAAAGAAAAGTGATTTATTAAATGCGCCATCCTTGCCCTTTATCTTTAAGGCCGCGCCGAGGACCACAGGCAGAAAATAATATGATGCATAGGCCAGCTGAAGCAGTTCGGTAATTACGGGATGCGTAAAACTCTCCAGCGCAACCGTCGGGTATCCGCCAAAGAGCAGATAGTCCATGCGTATCAGCAGGTGGTCATAGGTTTTGGGATTTATATAGCGTATCAAACCGCCGAGGCTGTCAAATATCAGGAATACCGTAATAACCGGAAAAACAATGTCATATGTCATCCTTATTATTTTGTTATTGTTTTTTTCCTTGAAATATATCAGCAGTGAAAGTGAGGCTGACAGGACAATGTACATCAGGAGGATAAAGACGGCATTTGGTAGCTGTTTTATGAAATAAACCGTAACGGCAAAGAGGAAGGCAAGGAACCCAAAGGTGAGAAGGTCCACCGGCCTTACTGCCGGGAAAACCCTACGCAAAAACAATGTCCATTCTGAATGTCTTTTTGTAGTTTTCAATAAGGCTGCCTATCGCAAGAAACTCACTCTGCGGTGATTTTATCTTCACGCTGTCGCCTGCATTCAGGTTAACGGGAATCTCAAGACAATCATTCATCCTGATGGGATTGCCGTTTCTGACGTTTTTTATAACCGGTTCTTTGACCTTTATTTCAGGCATCCATGAAAGCGCCGCATCCATGCTGTAAATGCCTCTGGACTGAAAATGGCTTTCAAATCCCCCCTGCCCCCCTTTGCCAAAGGGGGGTGAGGGGGGATTTGGTATCTCATCAAGATTCAAGGCCTCTTCAATCCCAAACGGCCCTATCGCACTGCGCTCAAGTTCAGACAGATGTGCGAATGTGCCAAGCTTCCTGCCGATATCGTCACAGAGCGTCCTGACATAGGTCCCCTTTGAACATAACACCCTGAATGAGACAAATGGTAAATATGTTTTTAAAAGCTCAATCCTGCGGATATGGACTTCCCTCAGCTCACGGGAAATATCTACGCCCTTTCGCGCAAATTTGTAAAGAGGCTGTCCCTTGTGCTTCAATGCGGAAAACATCGGCGGCTTCTGCAGTATCCTTCCTGCAAAGGACTTGAGCGCATTCTCAATCTCATCCTCCTGCACATCAACCTTGTCTGCCCTTTCAACAATATGTCCGCATGAGTCCTGAGTATCAGTTGCCTCGCCCAATTTCATCACGGCAATATATTCTTTATCAAGCGAAGAAAAATAAGATGCAAGTTTCGTAGCTTTATCAACACATACAAGGAGGATACCAGTGGCAGAAGGGTCCAGCGTGCCTGCATGCCCTGCCTTTTTTACGTTCAAAATCTTTTTTACTGCGGTTACTGCATCCTGCGACGTGATGCCTTTGGGTTTATTGAGGTTGATTACAATATCCATAAAATCATTTTTGTTTTATGGCTTCTTTGACTGCCTTGAGCAATTTTTTCTGAACTTCCTTTAGGGTGCCATGGACCGTACAGCCTGCGGCATTTGAGTGCCCTCCTCCCCCGAAAAGCGCACATATATCGGCAACATTCACTTTGCCGTTTGAGCGCATGCTTACCTTGAATTGTTCCTCTCTGTTCTGGCGAAAGAAAACTGAGACCTCAACCCCTTCAATCTTTCTCGGATAATTTGCAAAATACTCCGTATCCTGCACCGAAGTGCCGGTCTTTTCAAACATATCATGAGTAACTGCAACCCACGCCACACCATCCTGCTTTTTTAAGGTCCTTAAACAAAGCGTCAAAAGTTTCATGCGGTTAAAAGACATCTTCTCATATATCTCTCTTGCCGCCTGCCACGGATCCGCGCCTGCCACAATGAGATTGGAGGCAATAAGCAAAGATTCAGGGGTTGTATTTGAATACCTGAAACCTCCTGTGTCCGTAAAAATTGCTGTATATAAATTTGAGGCTGTTCCCTTATCCAATGGAATATGAAGGGCCTCAAGAAGTTTGTAAACAAGCTCGCCCGTAGCCGATGCATTAGTCTCAATCCATTCAATGTCAGGCTTAGGTTCGGTATTTCTGTCACATCTTTTATCCTGCATCCTGCATCCTGCATCCTGCATCTTTTTATGCTGTATGTGATGATCAATAACAACAATATTTTTAGCCTTAGGGATTTTGATCCCGGTCCTGTCCGCGCTATTGCAGTCAAGGAGGAACAAAACATCAAATTCTCTGAGCCTGCCTTTAGGCAGCCGGTTAAATAAATTTGAAAAAGGCAGAAACTTCAGTGTTTTCGGCAGGTGGTCCTTGTTTAAGATAAATGCCGTCTTGCCGATTTTTTTAAGTCCGAGGGCCAGGGCAATGCAAGAGCCGGCAGAATCGCCGTCAGGGTTCAGATGGCTCACTATAAGAAATGTTTTGTTTTTCTTTATAAGCCTTGTGATTTCAGACAGAGCCTTCATCTTCTTTATCTCCGGAATCTTCCCGCGACTTAATCTCGTTGAGTATTTTATCTATCTTTGCGCCGTATTCTATGGACTCATCAAGCCTGAAAAAAAGCTGGGGGACAAATTTCATGCTAATCCTTCCGCTTAATTCGCTCCTTATAAATCTTGCCGAGGCCTTGAGAATCCCCATGGTTTCATCGCGTTTTGAGTCCTCAAGCACACTCACGTAGACATTTGCATTCCTGAGGTCGTCGCTTGTCTTGACGCCGGTGACCGTAATAAAACCGACCCTCGGGTCCTTAAGCTTGTGCATTATAATCTCCGCGATTTCTTCCCTCAGAAGGTCGTTTACCCTGACTGTGCGTTTATACGGATGCATAGTTCTTTCCTAATACTATTTAAAGTTGTAATAATGTCTTACTAACTGATAGTGCTGTCATTCCCCGACTTGATCGGGGAATCCAGAGGCAAAACTTAAAATCTGGATTCCCGATTAAAACCTTCGGGAATGACAAAAAAGCAGACCTTAATTTTGCATTTTTAATTTTAAATTTTTAACTTATTTACAGTATCTCCATTTTTGAGTTAATCAACTCCACCGTGGGTATATTCAGAGCCATCTCCCTGATGCCGTTAAGCGACTGGTGTATCACCCTCGTCTCATTGGCAACGCAGGCAATTCCAATTACGGTGCGCTGCCAGAGGTCGTTACCTCCGACCTCTGCGACGGAAACATTAAATTTATTTCTAATCCTGTCTTTAAGACTCTTGAGGATAAAACGCTTTGATTTCAGGGAATCCGCCTCAAGCAGATGAAGTTCAAGGGTTAGGATGCCTACCAGCATACGATTACAGTTCAAATTGTCATTGCGAGTCCGGATTATTCAGGACGCGGCAATCTCACTTTGCAACTGCCGGATTGCCTCGTCATTCCATCACTCGCAATGAACTCAGCTTAATGCGTTTGTATTAAACTTAGTTGCCACCTTTTCCATAAGATACGCCTCAAAAATATCGCCCGCCTTGATATCATTGAAATTCTCTATCTGAATACCGCATTCATATCCGGACTGAACCTCTTTCACATCATCTTTAAACCTTTTGAGAGACGCTATCTTGCTGTCATAGACCACTATGTTGTCCCTTATGACCCTTATGCCGGTACAGGTCCTTGCAATTGTGCCGTCAAGGACATAACAGCCTGCGATTGTCCCGATTTTTGAAATATGAAACAGGCTTCTCACCTCGGCCCTGCCCTGAATTTTCTCAGTAATAGTCGGCTCAAGAAGACCTTCAAGCGCCTTCTTAATATCCTCAATCGCATCATAGATAACATTGTAGCGCCTGATATCAACTCCTTCTTTTTCGGCAAGCGAAGCGGCTTTTGCATCAGGACGCACGTTAAAACCTATAATGATTGCGTTGGAGGCTGTTGCAAGCATGACGTCTGACTCATTAATTCCTCCCACGCCGGTATGAATTACCCTGACCTTAACCTGAGGATGGCTGAGGTTTTCAAGCGTGTCCTTAACAGCCTCGGTAGAGCCCTGGACATCAGCCTTTATAATAATGTTAAGCTCCCTTATTTCTCCTTCTTTTATCTTGTCATAAAGATCATCAAGGGTGACTTTCCTCATCTTTGCCGTTTCAACAGCCCGCTGTTTCTGAAATCTGTTCATGGCAATTTGTCTTGCCTTTCTTTCATCATCCATGACTACAAATATATCGCCGGACTGGGGGATGTCGGGAAAACCGATCACCTCTATCGGCATTGAAGGTCCGGCAGACTCCACCCTGCTGCCATGATCATCAACAAGCGCCCGCACCCTGCCGGCAAGAGTTCCGGCAAGAAAGACGTCTCCCGCCTTAAGTGTGCCTGAATTAACAATTACGGTAGCGACAGGTCCCCGGCCCTTATCCAGTTTTGCCTCTATTATTGTGCCTTTTGCATGTTTCTGGTAATCCGCCTTCAGTTCCATCATTTCCGCTTGAAGCAAAATCATCTCAAGCAGGCGGTCTATCCCTATTTTCTGTTTTGCCGAGACCTCCACAAAGATGTTCTGCCCTCCCCACTCCTCTGAAACTATACCGTGCTGGGCCAGCTCATTCCTGACCTTTGCCGCATTTGCCTCAGGCTTGTCTATTTTATTAATTGCAACTACAATCGGGACATTTGCGGCCTTTGCATGGTCTATTGCTTCAATGGTCTGGGGCATTACTCCGTCATCGGCAGCCACTACGAGCACAACAATATCCGTCACCTTGGCGCCCCTGGCCCGCATCATCGTAAAGGCCTCATGACCCGGCGTATCCAAAAAGACTATTTCCTTGTCATTCAGCCTCACCTTGTATGCGCCGATATGCTGGGTTATGCCGCCTGCCTCTGTTTCAGTAATTTTTGTCTTTCTTATTGTATCCAGAAGCGAGGTCTTCCCGTGGTCCACATGCCCCATAATAGTTACAATCGGCGGTCTGTGCCTGAGTTTGGAAACATCCACTTCTTCTTCAATGAGACCCTCCACATCCTCAACAGGCACAGGTTCAATCTTCATTCCGAAGGCCTCGGCAATAATCTGCGCCGCATCTATATCCACAGGCTGGTTTATAGTCAGCATATAGCCGAGCTCCATGAATTTTTTAACCACCTCGGGGAGTTTCTGCCCGATTAGTTCTGCAAATTCCTTTACGGTTGTGCCTTCCTGAAATTTAAGCACTCGCTTCCTCGGCTGCGTCGGAAGCACCGCAGCCTTTGCATCCGCGCCATGCATATGATGCCTTTTATCATGCCTTTTATAAGCCGGGCCGCCCGCTTCATGAAATTTTTTTACAACCTCAACCCGTTTCATGGTGTCAAAGGCCTTTTGCATGCCGGGTTTGCCCTTAAATTTTGTAAACTTCTCAACCTCAACAGCCTTACGGAATCTGTCCGGAACCTTTATCTCTTCCTCTTCACCTGCGGCAGGGACTTCTGCCGGAGTCACGGCCTGAACAACAGGCGGTTCTTCAGGTTTCATTTTAGGATGGGGTTCTGAAGGAATTTTCGCAGCAGGAGGGATTCCCTCTTTTGCTTTTTCTTCAACTGCCGCCTTTGCTTTCTTCGCCTCCATTTTAACTTCTTTGTGGAGTTTCAGCTTCTTCTCTTCAGCGGTTTTGACTTTCTTGTCTTCCTTTTTGGGATGCTGTGGTTTTGGCGCTTCTTTGAAGGTTTTAGTCTGGGGGGGCGTCTCTGTCTTTGTCTTTTTTGTAAAAATTCCGGTTATTTTTTCAGCGTCCTTATCCTCTATGCTTGAGCTGTGGCTTTTAACCTCTATGCCAAGTTTCGTAAGCTCCGCAATAATATCCTTGCTGCCTACATTCAGTTTTTTTGCTAATTCGTAGACCCTTAATTTGAATCAATGCGCGTTAGGAGGTATATTGCAAAATGGCAGTTTGCTCGGTATGTGGAAAAAAGAACGTAAGCGGAAATAACGTAAGTCATGCAAACAACAGGACGAAACGCATTTTTTCTCCGAATCTGCAGGGAATTAAAATCCAGACAAAGCACGGAGTAAGAAGAATCCCTGTCTGCACCCGCTGTATCCGTTCCGGCGCAGTAAAAAAAGCAGTGTAACCAGATTAAAAATTTAGAGTTAAGAGTTATGAATTATGAGTTAAAATTTCTTACCTCTTTCCTCTTAACTCATAACTCTTACCTCTAAATTTATGCAGCGCGTTGATAATATCCTCAGGCAGTTTGTCAAGGACTACGGTTTAGAAAGCAGTCTTAAACTTCAGGCAATTAAGAAGCAGTGGGCAGGCCTTGTAGGCGCTACCATTGCCGCGCACGCATCCCCTGACCTGATAAAAGGCAAAACCATTTTCATCACTGTTGATACGCCTCAGTGGATGCACCACCTGAGTTTTTACAAACAGGAAATATCAGAAAAACTTAAACACCATAACATAGAGGATATCAGGTTTAAACTCGGGAAGCCGGATAAAAATCCGGTCATTAAACAGAGCGTTTCCCGCTCCTCCCGGCTGTCAGAAGAGGACTTCGCGTATATAGAAAATACAATCAGCAGTTTAAAAGACGACGGGCTCAGGGAAAAATTCCGGACGCTTCTTACACACGGGCTGACTAAGAAGAAATAGAAAACCTTCTACGCGCTTTCTGCCTGTCTCTCGTATACCAGAATCGGTTTCTCTTTTTTATTAATCACATTCTCGGTCAGGATGCACTCCCTGATTCCACTCTGCGACGGTATCTCATACATGACGTCAAGCATCACATCCTCAAGTATCGCCCTTAAGCCCCTTGCGCCGGTTTTACGCTTTATCGCCTTTTTTGCGATCGCATGGAAGGCGGATTCCTCAAATCTCAATTTGACATTATCAAATGAGAATAGTCTCTGATATTGCTTTACAAGCGCATTCCTGGGCTCTGTAAGAATCCTTATGAGCGCCGGCTCATCAAGTTCGTCAAGCGTTGCAACAACAGGCAGGCGTCCGATAAATTCCGGTATGAGCCCGTATTTTAGCAGGTCCTCAGGCTGAACCGAGCCGAGTATTTCGCCAATCTTTTTCTCCTGCCTGCCTTTTATTTCAGCTCCGAAGCCGACTGCCTTTTTGCCGAGCCTTTGCTCTATTATCCCGTCAATGCCCACAAAGGCCCCGCCGCAGATAAATAAAATGTTTGATGTGTTCACCTGAATAAATTCCTGATGAGGGTGTTTCCTGCCTCCCTGAGGCGGAACGCTCGCGGTGGTCCCCTCAATAATTTTCAGAAGCGCCTGCTGAACCCCTTCGCCTGAGACATCCCTTGTTATGGACGGGTTCTCAGACCTGCGGCTGATCTTGTCTATCTCATCAATATAAACAATTCCCCTCTGCGCCTTTTCAACGTCATAGTTGGCCGCCTGAAGGAGTTTAAGGATTATGTTTTCAACATCCTCGCCGACATATCCCGCCTCCGTGAGGGTCGTGGCGTCTGCAATTGTAAACGGTACGTCAAGGAACATTGCCAGCGTTTGTGCAAGAATGGTCTTGCCTGTGCCTGTCGGGCCGATAAGCAGTATATTGCTTTTCTGCAATTCCACGTCAGACTTGCCCGGGTTGTTTATCCTCTTGTAGTGATTGTGCACAGCCACTGAAAGTATTCTCTTCGCCCTCTCCTGGCTTATTACATAATCATCAAGAAATTTTTTTATCTCTCTGGGAGCCGGCGGTTTAGGCGATACAGAAACATCAAAGGCAGGCTCAAGACCCTCTGCCATAATTTCATTGCAAAGACCTACACATTCATTACAGATGTAAACCGCAGGTCCGGCTATGAGTTTTCTGACTTCACTGCCTGCCTTGCCGCAAAAAGAACATCTTAAATCACTGCCGTTTCTTCCCGGCATTTTATTTTCCCTCATAATTTATTCCCTTTTATTTCCTTTCATCACCGCCTGCTCTGCGAGTCGTAGACCAGCAGGCAAGCTGAATTTATTTCTTATTTTTAACCGTCACTATAACTTCATCCACAATGCCGTATTCTTTAGCCTCGGCGCTTGACATAAAATAGTCCCTTTCGGTATCAAACTGTATTTTATCAACCGGCTGTCCCGTATGTCTTGCAAGGATATTATTCAGCATATCTTTCATTCTAAGCATTTCTTTTGCCTGAATCTCAACGTCAGTCGCCTGCCCGTGAAATCCGCCAATGGGCTGGTGTATCATTACCCTTGAATTAGGCAGGGCATACCGCTTTCCCTTGGTCCCTGCTGCAAGAAGCAGGGCTCCCATGCTCGTCGCCTGCCCCATGCAGTACGTGGCAATGTCAGGTTTTACGTACTGCATCGTATCATAAATAGCAAGGCCTGAAGAAACTACTCCGCCCGGGGTGTTGATATAGATGTGAATGTCTTTGTCCGGGTCCTCTGCCTGAAGAAAAAGAAGCTGTGCAATTACCGTGTTTGCGCCGATATCATCTATCGGACAGCCTATGAAAATAATCCTGTCCTTAAGAAGCCTTGAATATATGTCATAAGCCCTTTCCGTTCTTCCCGTCTGTTCAATAACCATCGGTATTAAACTCAATATAATCTCCTTTCACGATTATAATCGGAAACTGTGTGATAAATGACAAAATAAGACACCTTTATTTATATCAATGAACTCATGTTTATGTCAAGGAGCGTCCGTTTCACATTAAATCTTCCCTATGCTAAGATGTGATATGACAAAAACCCTCAGACCAACCACATCCAAAGTCAGAGAGGCGGTGTTTAACATACTGCGCGATAAGATCCGTGATGCCGGATTCCTTGACCTCTATGCGGGGACGGGCGCCATCGGTCTTGAGGCGCTGAAACACGGCGCAAAAGAGGTAATCTTTGTTGACGCAGGCAGAAACTATACACAAAGTATAACTCAAATAATTTCAAAAAGGGGCTTGGCCCTGAAATCAAGGGTAATAACAAAAAAAGTCCTTTCTTTGCTGCAGGGGGACGAACTAAAAGACATGAGTTTTGATATAATATTTCTGGACCCTCCGTATCACACGGGGGAAATAAACGAGGCCCTGACGGCAATCGGCAAATCGCACATGCTTAAACGCGAGGGCCTTGTGATTGCAGAGCATTTTGTAAAGAAACAACTGCCGCATGAGTTCGGCAGTCTTAGACTTATTAAAGATTACAGATACGGAGATACTGTGCTAAGCTTTTACAAACAGACAGGGGAGACAAAGGATGAGCAGGCTTGCAATTTATCCCGGAACATTTGACCCCATAACCAACGGGCATATAGACCTGATTCAGAGGACGCTTAAAATTTTTGACAAAGTGATAGTCGCTGTTGCGCCAAGCCCGAGGAAACAGCCTCTATTTACCATTGAAGAAAGGCTTGCGCTGATAAAAAAAGCCATTGCCGGATTTAAAGGCGCAAGGGCTGAGTCTTTTGACAGCCTGCTGGTTGATTATGTAAAAGACAGCCGGGGGATTGCGATTGTGCGGGGGCTCAGGGCCGTCTCTGATTTTGAATATGAACTCCAGATGGCGCTCATGAACAGGCGGCTTGATACAAACATTGAATCAGTCTTTATGATGCCGAGCGAGGAATATACTTTTTTGACCTCTACAATGGTAAAAGAAGTGGCTTCATTCGGCGGAAGCGTAAAAGGGCTTGTTCCTGAAGCAGTTGAAAAAGCCCTGCTGAGAAAATTCAGAAAATAAATCAAGCCGCATAGTGCCGGATATTCAGTATTTTGCGTCCTGCATCAATGCAGCCTTTTTCTAATATATGGTAGGCGATGTAGGGATTGAACCTACGACCTCTCCCGTGTGAAGGGAGCGCTCTCCCACTGAGCTAATCGCCCTCTGAAACTTATATCTCTAAACACATGTGGTTTTCAACCTATGACCTTCCCGACGTGTCGGGACGCTCTCCTGAGTTAATCGCCCGTGCAGGAATTATAAAAAAGGCTAATAATTAAATCAATAGTCTTCATTAATCTTCTTGACATTCAGTATTGTATTTTTTTATCTTTTAATCTAACAGTAATAAAGCGGATGTTGTGAAAAAATTTATTTTTTGATACCTTAACATACATCTTGCTTGCGGTTGTCAGCATATTTTATATGACGCAAGCGATAAAGATGCTTTCAATATTTCTATCAAGTTAAATAAATTTTTGAATAAGGTCCGCCTTATTTACCTACTCTTTTAAAAATTATAATTCATTAAGGAGAAACTATGGCATATTTAAAAATTGGCATTATCGGCGGATCAGGGATGGACGACCCGCGCCTCATGCAGAACATCAAGGTAAAAAAAGTCAAAACTCCCTATGGAAACCCGTCATCTCCCCTTACCCTTGGAAAGATAAACGGCATAGACATAGTTATCCTTGCCCGCCATGGCAAAAAACATTCAATCTATCCTACGGGTGTTAATTTCAGGGCAAATATCCATGCCTTAAAAAAAGAGGGATGTACTCATATTATCGCAACTACAGCTGTCGGCTCTCTGAGGGAGAAGATAAAACCCGGCGATATTGTCTTTGTGGACCAGTTCATTGATTTCACAAAGCACAGAACGCTTACATTTCATGATGAAAAAGTCATACACACGCCGATGAGCGAGCCATTCTGCAGCAACCTGCGTTCGCTCCTTTCCGCCTCTGCAAAAGAGCTTAAGAACAGACACCATAAAAGCGGAACAGTCATAACAATTGAAGGTCCGAGATTTTCCACAAAGGCGGAATCGCATCTGTTCAGAAGTTTCGGCGCAGACGTCATTAACATGTCTACTGTGCCTGAGGTCATACTTGCAAGAGAAGCCGGCCTCTGCTATCAGACAGTAGCAATGTCAACCGACTACGACTGCTGGAAAGAAGGCGAAGAGCCTGTCACATGGGAGATGATACTTTCAATAATGGGAAAGAATTCCGAAAATGTGAAAAAGCTCATTTTAAAAACTATCCCGAAGATAAAAAATACTGAGTGCAGCTGCGGTAAATCCCATTAAAATTAAAGATAAAACTGAATTTAACCACAGATTGCTCAGATTAACTCAGATTTTTTAGAATTTTTTGATTAAACACATTTTATAAATTTACAGGAGGAAGGCAATGCCAATTAAATCAAGAATCAGGACCATACCGGACCATCCTAAAAAAGGAATCATGTTTAGGGATATAACAACGCTCATCAAAGACCCTGTGGGTTTCAGGCTTGTCATTGACACCCTCACGCAAAGATATATCAAGGGGAATATTAATTTTGACATCATTGCCGGTATAGAGGCGCGCGGTTTCATAATAGGCGGGGCCTTGGCCTACACTCTCGGCAGAGGTTTTGTGCCCATAAGGAAAAAAGGGAAGCTTCCGGCAGAGGTTGTTCGGCATGAGTATGAATTGGAATACGGCACTGACACGGTTGAGATGCATAAAGACGCGATAGAAAAAGGCGCACGGGTACTGCTTGTGGATGACTTGCTTGCAACAGGAGGCACGGCGCTTGCCGCCGCGGCGCTGATTGAGAAATTAGGCGGTGCAGTTGCTGAAATGGCGTTTATCGTGGACCTCCCCGATGTGGGCGGAGCCAAAAAACTCAAAGACAAAGGATATAAGGCATACTGCCTGACAGAGTTTGAGGGCGACTGATTTTTTTCATGGAAGCCAGAGTAAATAAAAGTGTTTTATCTCTTGTTGAAGGCGACATAACAAAACAGGATACTGATGCAATTGTCAATGCCGCAAACAACAGCCTAAGAGGCGGAGGCGGGGTTGACGGGGCAATCCACAGGGCGGGCGGTCCAAAAATCCTTGAGGAATGCATCAAAATCGGCAGATGCGAAACAGGCGAAGCAGTTATTACGACAGGCGGC
>JACQZD010000101.1 GCA_016207865.1 Nitrospirota bacterium | reverse complement strand
TTTTATTGAATGGCTTAAGTATTATCGCAACTACGGCAAACATGTGGAAAAAGGTAAAGTTTCGTATAAGCTTAAAAATGGTTTTAACTTTAGAATGAATGAGATAACCGCGGCCTTAGGCATAGTACAGGCAGAGCGGCTTCCGGAGATACTTTCATGGAAGCGGAGATTGGCTGAGAAATATGATGAGATTTTTGAGACAAGAATCAAATTTCCCAAAGGAATGGAATCGGGATATTATAAATATATTGTATTTGATTGTGAGCTGACCGAAGAAACAGGGAAGGTATTTTCACAAAGTGATTTTGGGCCTGAAATTGAGGGTCTGGCTTATGATCTGCCGAATTCCCGCTGGGTTGCCGAACACCATCGGTGCGTGCCGATCTGGCATGGCTGGGAACATGCGGATAAGCCGGTTCAGGAATTATCCGACTTTTTGATAAAGCGCCGGGAAGGTAAAGATTAATTTTTAAATGGATAGCGAGCGTATTCCCCGTGGTCTTCCACAGGGAAGATCAATCTGCATCTGAAATGAGGTTATATGAAGAAAAATGATAAAACTATTTTAGTTATTGCCCCTCACCTTGATGACGAAGTATTAGGCTGCGGGGGTGTTATTGCAAGGCATGTATCTCAGGGAGATAAGGTTTATGTCTGTTTTGTGGCACACAGGGTCTATGACCATGTTTATGATGCGGCGAAAATGGAAGTGGAGAAAGAACAGGCCATGGAAGCAAAGAAAGCCCTCGGGTACCATGAAGCATCCTTTCTTAACCTGCAGGATGAACGTTTAGACAACTGTATTCAGGACATAATCATCCCTCTGGAAAAATATGTGATGAAGGTAAGGCCGCAAGTAATATATTCTCCATTTTGCAATGACAACAATCAGGATCATCAGGCCGTTGCTAAAGCTGTACAGGTTGTTTTAAGGCCGGTGGCAGCGCCTTTTGTTCAAAGGTGGCTGATGTTTGAAACACCGTCATCAACAGAGCAGGCTCCCGCAGTCGGTGTTTTAGGTTTCCATGGCAATGTGTACTATGATATCAGCGATTATCTTGATATAAAACTAAAAGCGCTTACATCTTATGAAACCGAGTTCCGGCGCTTTCCTCATCCGCGATCGCCGGAAGGAATAAGGACGCTGGCAATGAAAAGAGGCATGGAAGCGGGATTACATTATGCAGAAAGCTTTATGATGGTCCGGGAAAAACAGTAATAATGGGTTCAGTCATAGCCGTTATACAGGCGCGTATGAGTTCAAGCAGGTTCCCGGGGAAAAGTTTAGCTAAAGTTTACAAGAATCTCAGCTTGCTGGAAATGGTTTTAATGAGGGTTTTAAAAGCTGAAAAGCTGGATTCTGTTATTCTTGCAACGAGCAAAGATAAGAATTGTGATCCTCTTGAAGAAACAGCAAACCGCCTGGGTGTTGTAACAATTCGCGGCAGTGAAACAGATGTCCTTTCCCGGTTTGAAAAAACTGTAAAGCAATTTAAGCCTGATGCGGTTGTACGAATTTGCGCAGACAACCCCCTGGTAGACCCTGGAGAAATTGACAAGCTGGTGTTATTTTTCGGAATGAACGATTTTGATAACGCAAGTAACAACGCTCCTGAATGCGGTTTGCCTGACGGATTAGGCGGTGAGATTGTCAAGGCTGATGTATTGCTTAATGCTGCCGGAGCGGCAAATGAACAAATATTCAGGGAACATGTGACGAATTATATTACAAGTCATTCGGATAAATTTTCAGTCGGCCGGCTTATGGCGGAGCCGCAGCTGCTGCGGCCGGAATTAAAATTGGATATTAATACAAAAACCGACCTTAAAAAAATGCAAAAATTCTGTTCTTCCCTGCCGGAGAAAAATGCACCGTATTGGACTGCATATGAAATCGTTATGAATGCTGAATTGGTTTATGGATTATGATTGTAGCCATTCAGCAGCCAGAACATCTGCCGTGGATCGGTTTTTTCAACAAGATGTTGCAAAGCGACCTGTACGTATATCTTGATAATGTGCAATTTAAAAAACGCTATTTTGAAAATCGCAACAGGATTAAAACAAAAGATGATATAAAGTGGTTTTCAGTGCCTGTATTAAGCAAAGGGAAATATGAGCAGCGGTTAGACGAGGTTTTAATTGATAATACTTCCCTCTGGGGGAAAAAATATTTAGGGCTTTTGGAGCATACCTATAAAAAGTATCCGTACTGGGAGGACATAAAAGAAATAGTGTATCCGTGCATAAATAATAATGTGAATAAATTAGTGGATTTAAATTTAGCCCTTATAGAGCGGTGCAGAGAATACCTGCAAATAAACACTCCGACGGAACGAGCCTCAAATTTAGGGGTAGACGGTTTTTTTAAAAGCGACTTAATACTGGAGATTTGTTCAAAAACAAAGGCAAAAACGTATATAAGCGGCCCGGATGGAAGAAACTATCTGAGTTTAGATAAGTTTTCTCAGAGGGGAATTACTGTTGTTTACCATGACTTTATACATCCGGGGTATAAGCAGCTGCAAAACAATTTTGCATCACACTTGTCAATCATAGACCTCATAGGCAATTGCGGCCCTGAAGAGAGCCGTAAAATAGTAAAAGATAGTTATTTAATTGCAGGATTAAAAAATGAAATTCAATCTTAGAGACCAGTCTTTCTGGCCTGCGAATAGGGCTGCGATAATAGCTGAAATAGGAATTAACCATGGGGGAGATGAAGCGCTTGCCTGGGAGATGATACAAACGGCCCACAGGCACGGGGCAGACTTTGTTAAATTACAATCTTACATTACAAAAGAGTTTCTCCATGAGGATTGCGCTTATTTTGAAAGCATTAAGTCTATGGAGCTTTCTTTTGAGGCCCAGAAGAGGCTTTTTAAAAAGGCCAAGGAGATGGGGATAAACTTGGCTTCTACGCCGTTTGATTTTAACTCGGCTGACCTTGTAGATGAATTTGAACCTCCTTTTTTTAAAGTAGCTTCTATGGATAATGATAATGTTCCATTGCTCAGATACATTGCGCAAAAAGGCAGGATTGTTATTGTTTCATGCGGGATGGCAAATCTCAGTGATGTTCAGAAAATTGTAAAGATTATGGAAGAAGCCGGCAATAATAAACTTATATTATTGCATTGCATCGCTGATTATCCCGCAAAGCCCGAAGACCTTAATCTTTCAATAATTAATTTATTGAAGCAGACATTCGGTTATCCCGTCGGATTTTCAGACCACTCCTGCGGCCTGCTCGGTTCTTTTATCGCCGCCTCTTTGGGTACAGCCGTTATTGAAAAACATTTTACCATAGATAAATCGCTGGCAAAAAAATATCCTGATGCAGACCATGAGATATCAATATTGCCGGAAGAATTGAGATGCTTAAGAGAATTTTGTGAAATGGTACCTGTAATGACGGGCAATTCTCAAAAGGGATTTACTGAAAATGAAGCAGCTAAAGAGCAGGAAATAAAAAGGGGGCTTTACGCAAGACGAGACATTGAGGGCGGAGAGAAGATAAGTCTTGAGAACACTATTTTATTGAGGCCTGTCAGGGGCATACAAGCCGCTCTCTGGGATGAAGTCAGCGATAAAATTGTAAAGAGAAGAATATTGCGGCATCAGCCTATACTTTTTTCAGACCTGAATCTGTAAGAGCTTTTTGATTCAGCCCCCAGAATATTTTTTAAAAGGATTATATGCTATTTACTACATTTGAATTTCTTTTCATTTTCCTGCCGGTAACCTTAATTATTTTCAAATTTATCCCGCGGGTGGAAAATAAAATAAAAACCTTGTGCCTGATGTCCCTGTTTTTTTATTCTTTTGCGGGCCCTGCATTTGTTTTAGTAATGCTCGCCACGAGTTTGAATGATTTTATTGCGGGGCTGATGATGAATAAATTTGACGAAAGATTGAAAAGGAAAACGATTTTAATAATTGCGCTATCTATTAATTTGGGCATTCTGGCGTACTTTAAATATCAGAAATTCTTTTTAACAAGCATCGTTGATATTGTTTTCTTTCTTAAAGCTTCTATAAAATGGCAATACGGCATAATGCTTTTAGACCAATACGGCGGATTATTAAATCTGGCGCAAAGCAATTGGATATTTGCAAATGTCGTCCTGCCGGCGGGAATTTCCTTTTATACGTTTGAATCAATGTCTTACTCTATTGATATTTATAACCGGAAATTAGAACCTGAAAAAAATTACTGGCGTTATCTTTGCTTCATCAGTTTCTTCCCACATCTTATAGCGGGGCCGATTGTTCGCGCCGGGCAATTCATCCCTCAATTAGGACAGAATTTAATGAGGCGGTTGAAGCAGGAAGAAATCCAGGCTGGCGTTTTCCTTATCTGCGCCGGTCTAATAAAAAAAGTGCTCATTGCAAACACGCTTTCTTCTCCCGTTGATAACTTGTTTGCTAATTATGATAAATTAGGCATGATTGACGCCTGGTTTGCTGCGCTGGGGTTTGGTTATCAAATATATTTTGACTTTAGTGGTTACACTGATATTGCAATCGGTATGGCGGCCTTAGTGGGAATTACCTTGCCGGTCAATTTTAACTCCCCTTACTCAGCCCGTAATCCAAGCGATTTCTGGAGACGCTGGAATATTACGCTTTCTTCATGGTTCCGGGACTATTTATATATCCCGATGGGAGGAAGCCGTGTCAGCAGCTGGCGCAGCATACGAAATCTTCTGCTGACGATGCTGTTGGTAGGATTTTGGCATGGAGCCGCCTGGACGTTTATATTATGGGGGTTTTATCATGGTGTGCTGTTGTCAGCCTATCATAAGACCGTAGATTTATGGAATCGTCTGCCGGCAGCCATATCTGTCGCTTTAATGTTTGTGTTGAGTATGGTGGGCTGGGTTTTTTTCAGAGCATCCGGATTAAAATCAAGCCTTTACATAATTGGTTCCCTTTTAGGGTTCAACGGCGTCAGAGGCCCGGACGGTCTTTTGATGGGGAAGGTTGTGCTTTTAATGATTCCACTTTTGACAATTTTCGTCCAGCTCCCATTTCCCAACACCAATGAGATGCGATTCCAAAAATGGGGAATGGTCCAAGGGTTTTCAATGGCCATTTTAATACTTTTTGTTATTGTGAGATTACATGTTGAAAACAAGTTTATTTATTTTGTATTTTAATTTTTGGATACGTTAGTGTTAAAAAACAATAAACCATTAAAACCGCTGACTGTGTTTTGGGTGGCTATTTTTACGGGGATTGCGCTTATTTTATTAATTAACAAAATATATCTTTCAGGACCGGAAGATAATTTTTACGTCAATCATCATGGCAAAATACCTGATGAGGTTATATCTAAACAGCTAAAAACAAATGAGACGATTTTTTTACCCAGAAATTATCTGGGTGATTACCAGCGGGCCTATAAAAAAATGATGATTATAAAAAGGCCCAAACCGAGAATACTCGTCCTGGGAACCAGCCATTCCATTAAAATAACAGCAGACCTTTTTAATGTTAAACCGGAGGAGTTTTATAATGCCGGGATAATTAGCGCCAGCACCTTTGATATTCTTTCGCTATGGCAAGTAGCATTAGACCACGATAAATTACCGGAAATTGTTATATATGTCTGCTCTGCCCAGGATTTTGAAGACGGCAGGCACTTTTATTTTGATAAGGAATTTTTTGAGCTGAACTCGCGAAGCCATTCAGATAATCCAACGGACTTCTTTAAGAAATACATCTTTTTGGCTTACTTAACGGTTAAAGATAAATGGGAAGTTTTTAAATATGCCATGAGGCATTATGTTATTGCGAGTCAGTTAAAGGGAATGCTTCAGGGCTATAACTTATTACCAAAGACGGATACTTTTCAGCTTAAAGAGAAAGGGGTCTTGTCTGAAGAAAGGTGGGCGTTTAACTATGATGGTTCGTTAATTTATGATAAAAACTTAGAGCTGCGGGATGCTGAAAATAATCAGAAGGAAATTATGAACCATTTCAAGGATAATGCGGAAAGGCTGGAAAAAGAACATGCTGAGCGTAAAATCAATTCAAATGCGGCAGAACTTCTTGAGGTCTTTTTGCAGGACGCAAAACGCAATAACATTAAAGTAATTTTTGTATTACCGCCTTATAATAATTTTGGCAGAAAGGCAATAAAACAGCAGTTGCCGTCGCTTTTTAGTTTTTTAGAGAAAAGTACGAACCAGATTGGCAGGCTGGCAGGGGAATATTCCGCAGAAAGCTATCTTGAAATCAATTCATCTGTTTATAATTGCGGAGATGACGAATATACCGGGACCTGTCATCCGAAGACATCATGTTATAAAAAAATCTTTTCAAGAATCAAGGAATCAACAAAATCTCCGCTTGTTAAGGAATTAATTAAGTAGCGGCAGAGGGCATCGGCTGAAGATTTAACCAAAATTATTCTCAGGCATAAAATGCAAATGCATACTGCAAATTTAGAAAATATTAAAAAACCCTGGATTATTAATATTGAACTTACGAATGCCTGTAATCTTGAATGTTGTTTTTGCGACCACGCTGCCCTCAAAAAAAAGATGGCTATTAAATATATGGATGATAGTCTGCTAAAGAAGGTTTTTTCTGACATAGAAGAATATGAACATGACAATAAAATTTATGAATTAGGACTTGTCGGGCTCGGGGAACCTACCCTGGACAAGCATTTTGAGCGTCACATTGAGTTTATTAATGCTCATGCGTACATGTTTGAAAGGATTTCTTTTAATTCTAATCTTGTCTCCCTCAGGAAAAAACATGCCGACATATTGCTTGCTTCAAGAATTAATGCATATACCTTTTCTGTAAATGCATCCGGCAGGGAAGCATATCTGAAAATGATGGGGAAGAATAAATTTGATGCGGTAATTGAAAACCTCAAATATTTCCTTACCCGGCTGAAAAAGAAAGGCGTTAAAGCGAGGGTGGATATTCAGCTGCTGGATTCTG
>JACQZD010000107.1:7270-11928 GCA_016207865.1 Nitrospirota bacterium | reverse complement strand
TGAAAATAAGTGATTGATTTAGAAAGTCAAATAAGATCTAAGTAGTGGTAGGCGAACTTTGCTGCTATTTATTTACTACAATTCTCACATTACCACCCATAACTGAATGGTTACGGTCGGACATAGTAATTTTTGATGTTAGTTCCTTATGTGTTAAGAACAACATAGTCAGACTACCAAGCAAAGGGTTTAGTTTTAATAAACCTTGGGCAATCATAGAAATTAAATTGCGCAGGATAAATGGGGTGTCGAATAAAGTATTTCTTAAAAAGATACAGGAAGATATCAGAAAGCTATCAAAAATTAAAGAAGAAGTCTCGGGAGAATATTTTTGCTGCTTAGTTGTTTTTGACAAGAAAGAAAATATTGACCAAAATATCATTAGAAACACCAATATTCGTATTTATTATAAGTTTGCAAATTCTGAAAATGCGAAAAGCATATTGACCAGTTAGTTCATAACCTCTACCGCCTTACGCCGGAAGAGATTGAGATAGCCAAAGGCTATTAAAATTGGGTAGGGGAAGGGATAAGGCGGTTTTTGGTATACTAAGGTCAAGCGGAGGTGAAGAATATGAGTATAAGTATTGAAAGAATAAAATCTGATCCGAAGGTATGCAGCGGCAAGCCGTGTATTAAAGGCACCCGAATCCCTGCGCATATCGTATTAGATCTTCTGGCTGCAGGAGAAAGTTTTGAAGGGATTAAAAAAGCATATCCCAATATTACCGACGAGGACATCAGGGCATGCCTGCTATATGCTTCTATTCTTGCTGATGAGGAGGCAGGGGTCACAGCAGCATGAAGATTTTTGCCAATGAAAACCTTTTTGAGCCCATTATTGATTATTTAAGATCTCTTGGAAACGATGTACTGAGTATTAGAGAAAGTGGTCTTTCCGGCATTTCTGATGATGAGGTATTTGAGAGAGCGTGCAAGGAGTCCATGGTCATTATTACTATGGACAAAGATTTCACAAGAATATTCAGATTTCCTCCGGAGAGATGCGGAGGAATTGTTGTAGCTAAAATATATAAAAGAACTGTTGATGAGACACTCACGATTTTCAAAAAGTATTATCAATCTATCAAGAAAGAAGACATAAAAGGGAATTTGATTATCATAACCCCGGAAGGCGTACGCATTAGAAGATCAACAAGATGACAAACGATTCCCAGCCTTTCATCACCCTAATCATCCCCTACTCCGACCACTGCTATATCCGCCTTTTCAGCCTCGTGGACAAATTTCTCTTTTTCAATGATGATGCTTTTTTTAGCCTCAAGCGCAAGCACGCCTGCGTGGGTTTTTTTCATTACATGAATGGTGTCAACACCTACGGCAGGGACGTCAAAGCGCATATCCTGCTGAGGCTTGCTGACTTTAATAACAACCGCGCCTGAGCCGGCAAGCGCCCCGCCCCTCAGTATGGCCTCGTCAGTGCCCTCTATGGCTTCAACTGCCATTACGGCCCTGTCTTTTACAATTATGGTCTGACCTATGTCCAGCCTCCCGATTTCTTTGGCAATCTTCCATCCGAATTCTATATCCTTCCATTGTTTTTCATCAGGCTGTTTTTTTGTCTGCACGCCTTCTGCAGTGAGGAGATTTTTTGTGAATGCGGTTGTCTTTAACAATTTTATGCCTTCTTTTTCAAGCTCCTGGACTATCCCGTTCATGATTGAATCGTCAGAGCGGTCTTCCAGGGAAAAGAGGAGTTTTATGGCCCTCAGGTCCGGCAGGATTCTGCCTTTATTTTTATAGAGAAGCCCCTTTGGCACTTTGCCCGCCATGACGGCTTCTGTTATATGGAATTTTTTTAAGGAGCTTATTAATTTCCCGAGGTGGCCTACATTGACCTCAAGGAATTCATCCGCAAAATTCCTGAGGGACTCATCGGCAAGAGGCTTCAGGGCAAGAACCACAACCTTGTAATCCATCTTCCTGGCTTCTGAGGCAATTGCCTTGGGCAGGTCCCCCTTCCCGGCAATAAGCCCCAAAATACGGGGTACAGCGGTTGGGCTTTTGGGATGGGTAATTCCTAATCCCAAATCCCTAATACCTCCCTTCAGCGGCATATCCCTCTTTTTTTACCGTTTTCTAAAAATTCAAGCAGGTGCTTGACTTCTTTTGATAATTTTATCTCAGCCCGCACCTTGCTTATCGCCTCTTTCATGGTCAATTTACTGCGGAACAATATATTATAAGCCTGTTTTATGTCCCTGAGCGCCGAGGCGTCAAGACCATGCCGCCTAAGCCCTATTACATTAAGTCCGTAGAGTTTAGCCCTGTTCCCTGATGCTATTGTAAATGGGGGGACGTCCTGAGCCACTGCGCTGTAACCGCCTATCATTGAGTAAGCGCCTATTCTTGAAAACTGATGAATTGCGGCGAGCCCGCCTACGACTACATGGTCTTCCATCAGTACATGCCCTGCAAGCGTTGCGACATTAGCCATTGTTATGGAATTCCCGAGTTTGCAGTCATGGGCAATATGGACATAAGCCATTAGAAAATTGTTGTCTCCGATCGCCGTTACTCCGTCTCCTCCGACAGAGGCGCGGTGTATAGTGACATACTCCCTGATTATGTTGTTATCTCCTATTTTTACCATAGTCTTTTCACCCTTATATTTAATATCCTGAGGCGGAAGCCCTATTGAAGAAAAAGGATATATTTGACAATCCTTGCCTACCTCTGTGTCTTCAATAACAACATTGGAGATGAGGGAGGTGTTCTTGCCGATTTTTACTCCTTTGCCGACAATACAGTAAGGACCGATAGTTACTCCGTCTGACAGCTTTGCATCATGGTCAATTATTGCTGTGCTGTGAATTTTAGGTTTTGCCATTTTTATAACTCCCGTTCCGAGACCATTGCCGTGAATTCAGCCTCTGACACGAGCTTGCCGTCAACAAACGCCTCGCCTGAAAGTTTCCATACATTATTTCTGACCTGTATTATCTTTATATCAAATTTAAGCTGGTCTCCGGGGAAAACCGGTTTCCTGAACTTCGCCTTTTCAATGCTCATAAAATACACAGAGTTGCCCTTTGCGCCCGAGCGGAAAGCCAGCACCCCGGCCACCTGAGCCATTCCCTCAATGATTAAGACGCCCGGCATGATAGGAAAGTTCGGGAAATGCCCCTGGAAAAAAGGCTCGTTTATTGTCACATTTTTGATTCCGACCGCTTTTACGCCCGGCTCTAATTCAATGATTTTGTCTACCAGCAAAAACGGATATCTGTGCGGCAATAAGCTTTGAATCTCACGGGGGTCCATCATATGAGTTTACCTCTCTTTTTTTATATTATTTTATTTTATTTTCAAGCTCTCTTAAACGGCGAAGCATCTCAGGCAGTTTTGCATAAATGCTCTGCGCCCTCAGCCAGTCCTTGTGCGGGATTGCAGGGCTTCCTGAAAAAATCTGACCCTCCGGAATATCTCTGCCTATGCCGGACTGACCGACTATTATGGCACGGGAGCCGATCTTCACATGGTCTCTGATAGCGGCCTGACCGGAAATAATAACGCCGTCGCCAATTTCAACACTCCCGCCGATAGCCGCCTGCGCAATAATGATGCAGTTTTCCCCGATTTTAACATTATGTCCGACCTGAACCAGATTGTCTATCTTGGTCCCGCTGCCTATTATTGTATTTCCAACCGTAGCCCTGTCAACCGTTACACCGGCGCCTATCTCCACATTATCTTCAATTATCACTCCGCCCACCTGCGGTATTTTGTAATGCCCGCCTTTCTCCTGAACATACCCGAAACCGTCAGAGCCGATAACCGCGCCTGAGTGCACCGTTACTCCGCTGCCTATTTTTACACCTTCCCTTATTGTGACATTCGGATAAAGCACTGTGTCATCACCAATTGAAACATTATCGCCGATAAATACATTTGGAAATATTGTCACCCTCTGCCCGATTACGACCTTGCCGCCGATATACGCATAAGGATAGATTGAGACCTCTTTGCCGAGGCTCACATCACTGCCGATAACGGCTTTATTGCTGACTCCAATTGATTTAAAAGGTTTTTTATAAAAGACCTCCAGCGCCTTTGCAAATATGAGATAGGGGTTTTCAACAATCAGCAGGCTGCCTGAGAACTCACCGTCTTTGATTATTCCTTCTTTAGTTATCAGGGCCGAGGCCTTTGTTGTCTGAACGTCCTTTGAATTTTTTTTGTCGGCAAGGAAGGCTATCTCGCCTTTCCCCGCCTCTTTTAAGCCGGATACGCCTGTTATGTCTAATTCAGCATCCCCGCTTACTTTGCCGCCTACAAGTTCCGACAGCTCGCGCAGTCTCATTTCTTTGCCTTGTATGACTCGTTATACGCCTTGATTACTTTCTCGGTAATATCAAGTTTCTTGGAAGAATAAAGCATATCACGCGCATCAAGAATAACTGTATATCCCTCTTCATCACCGACTTTTTTAATAATTGCCTGCAGGTCTCTGAGTATCCCTTGAGTGTACTCTGATTCTTTCTTCTTAACTTCTTCTTCAGAATCCTTCAGCGTTCTCTGATAATCCCTTTTAAGCTTGCTTATATTTTCCTCTTGCTCTTTTTTCGCCTCAGGGGTAAGGACAGAGGCTTGTTTCTCAATCTCTGCCTGAAGTTTTTTCAACTCCCCTTCAATATTAT
>JACQZD010000107.1:0-7260 GCA_016207865.1 Nitrospirota bacterium | reverse complement strand
TTTCAACTCCCCTTCAATATTATCAATAGAGGCCTGCCTGGCATTGACCATCTGTTCAAGCGTCTTTTTTGCCTCCAGTCCTTTTGTGGATTCATTCAGGGCCTTCATCACATCCACATAGGCGATTTTCAGATCTGCGCTCCATGCGGAAACTGCGGAGAACGCCAATAAAGTTATAACTGAAAAAACAATTTTTTTCATAATCCCCCCTGTTTTTATTCATCGTTCATCGCGTTTATTGCGTTTGTAGCGCTATAAACGCTGTATGCTATAACGCTATAGACGGTACGTTAGAACAGTCCTCCAAAGGTGAATTCAAGTTTACTCCGGTCTTCATCCTCTTTCGGTGATATATTATAACCCCATTCAAGCCTTATCGGCCCGACCGGAGACATCCATCTGACCCCTACGCCCGTGGTTTTTCTGAGATCTCCCGGAGATATATTTTGATTATTTTCATAGGCGCTGCCCGCATCAAAAAAGACAAGTCCCTTAAGCCTGACGGATTTTTCAATCGGGAAAATATATTCCGCATTAAGTATCAGTTCTTTATTGCCGCCTATTTTTTCTCCCTGCTCGTTTCTGGGCCCGCCCTCACCAAAATCAAGGCCTCTGACCGTACTTATGCCGCCTACATAAAACCTCTCATAAATCGGCAGTTCATGCCCTGTAATGCCCGTTGCATAGCCAACTCGCCCCCTCAATCCGACGGTAGTATCACCTATCACAGGGATGTACCAGCTGCTGTCAGCTACGCCTTTTATAAAATAGTTGTCCCCTCCGATACCCGCATAGGTTGTATAAAGGGCGTATCTTGAACCGGTCGTCGGATCCAGATAATTATCCCTCGTATCCCTCCAGATTGAAGGGCTTATACTGCTTGTAATCTTCGTTCCCATTTGATCCTTAATAAAGGGTGATGCGCTGTCAGCCACCTCAGCAATTTCAACATTTTCAAAATTGTATGTTATATTGCCGGCTACATACTCTGATAATTCCTTGCCCAGCCCCAGCGATGTGCCGGTAGATTTCTTGTCATAATCAGGATAATGGTACAACTCATTATAAACGCTGACGGATGCGGACAATGGTTTATCCATAAACCACGGGTCTCTCAGAGTAATGCTGTAATTCCTTCTGCGAGAGCTCATGTCCGCCCTGAACTTCAAAAACAGCCCCTTCCCAAAGAGGTTTGACTGTGAAATCTCACCCATGACCATAAATTTATCCGTTGAGCTGTAGCCGCCGCCGATGCTCAACATGCCGGTCAACCTTTCCTTGACTTTGACATTAAGGTCCACGAGTTTTTCCTCTGCCTTGGGCTCTGATGAAATATCCACGGACTCAAAGTAGTTCAGGTTCGTTATCCTCTGATAACTCCTTTTCAGAAGTTTCTTGCTGAATATATCCCCCTCATCAAGGCGCACCTCCCTCCTGATTACTTTATCCCTTGTCTTCGTATTCCCCGTAATTTCAATCCTGCCGATTCTAAAGATATCGCCTTCTGTTATTGAAAGGGTTATGTTTGCTATCCTGTTATCCGCATTAATATCCACAATGGGATTAACGTCCGCCCTTGCATACCCCTTATCCATATAGAGGTCAAGAATTTTATCAATATCGTTCCTTAATGTAGTCCTGTCAAAGATTTTACCTGAGGAGGTCCCGACCTGCTGAAATAATTCATCCGTAGTAAATATTTTATTGCCTGTGATATTAACAGCCCCTACCCTGTACTGATCCCCCTCGGATACGGATATTTTTATATAAATTTTGGTCTCATCCGGGCTGAGCGTGACCAGAGGTTCTGAAATTGCAACATATATATAGCCCTTGCTGTGGTAAAGCTCTCTAATCCTCTCTACATCTGCCTTCATCTCTTCTTTCTTATAGACGCCGGAGCCCGTGATAAAAGACAACAGCCATCTTTCCTTTGTCTTCATGGCTTTCTTAATTTCCTTTTCAGTCAAGGCCCTGTTGCCCTCTGCTGAAATCTCTTTGATTATTACTTCCGCGCCTTCCTCTATCTGAAATGTAAGGGCCACCGCGTCTTCCGATACCTCCCGGAGCACAGGAATGACCTTCACGTGCCAGAACCCTTCAGACTGATAGAAAGAAATCAGCTTATCAACATTGTCCGTTATGAGCGATGGATTCGCCATGGAGCCTGAGGTTATTGTTATCTCCTCTTTAATCTTATCCGTCTCTATCTCCTCATTCCCCTGAAAATCTATGCTTGTTATGGTGGGTTTCTCCTTGAGAATAATAATTAATTTAATGCCGCCTTCAAATGTCTCAACCTCAGCCCTGACATCGTCAAAGTATCCTGTGGCGTACAGCGTTTTAATGTCTTTCTGCACAATTTCATAAGAGAACGGTTCGTTCACCCCGCTCTTAATCTTCGTCCGGATTGTATCTTCCTCAATCTTTTTATTTCCCTTAATCTCAATGAAGGTAACAATCGGAGCTTCCTCCGCAAAAAGGACAGAAATAAAGATAAAAAATACCATTATGAGTGCGGCGCCTGCGGCACATGAGTACTTTCGTTTGCTGATAATGACCTCCCTGACCGTATTCTTCCCGGTCATGCAATTTTGCCTTAAAAAAATCAAGTGGTAGTATAGCACTAATGACTTTATAAAATCCATTTTAACGGGTCAAAATGCAATTATTTTTTTGTTGAAAAATTAGCGGGTTAATGGTATAAAAAAATAGCTGCGGGGAAGGCGGTTTCTTCACCCAACGCCTTAGCGACATTGCGACCCTTAAAACCTTTTTCAGCATTAACATACAGGAACTTCCGTCTCTTCTGGATCGGACAGGTCATATCCCTCACTGGCTCTTGGATGCAGTCTGCCGCGCAGGGCTGGCTTGTGCTGAAACTCACGGACTCGCCTTTTTACTTAGGGCTCGCAGGCCTGGCAGGAGGCCTGCCGATAATCCTATTTTCATTAGTAGGCGGTGTGGCTGCCGACAGATTCTCAAAAAGAAATATGCTTCTGTTCACGCAGGTGATGTTCACAACGCTTACGCTGATACTGGCTGTTCTTGTCTCTGTAAAAATTATAAATGTGTGGCATGTGCTGTGGCTATCTTGACATTGCGGTATGTTTTTACATAAATGCAGTCAGCTTTGTTGCCGGCATAATCAGTTATTTAAAGATGCGTTCAGATGAGCTGAAGGCCTTTGAACCTCCGGAAGCAAAATTGTCACTGCAGGGCAAAAGGCTTTTTCCCGACATATTTCAGGAATTCAAAGAAGGCATAAAATACATCTTTACAGAGCCGAAGATATATACACTAATTGTTTTTGTGGCAATAACAAGCCTCTTCGGGTTTCCATACATAACATTCCTGCCTGTATACGCAAGGGACATACTTAAAACAGGCGCCGCAGGGCTTGGCATACTCATGGGCTCTGCCGGAGCCGGGGCCTTTACCGGCGCAATAGGGCTTGCATTAAAAGAGGATTTTAAGAGGAAAGGGGTGCTCTTTGCGGCGGCTGGAATTACCTTCCCTGTTGCATTGCTCCTTTTTTCATATTCAGAAACTCCGTGGTTTTCATCTTTGATGCTCTTCCTTGTCGGCTGGAGCGCCATAAGCCAGATGGCGACCGCAAACAGCATGCTTCAGATTACGGCCCCTGACAGGCTCAGGGGAAGGGTCATGAGCGCCTTTACGCTCATGTTTCTGGGAATGGCGACAGTGGGGAATTTTATCGTAGGCAGCATTGCTCAGCGCATCGGAACTCAGAATGCGGTTGCAGCGGGCGCCGTATTATGCCTCTGCGGGGTAGTACTGCTTTTATGGAAAAAACCTGAGGTGCTGAAGATAAGTTAGATGCCTTGCAGCGAAAGGCCTTATGGATTTTGATTAATAGTATGCGGATTCGCCCTCTCGGTTATTGACCTCAGATAGCCATAGTCCAGCGCCTTTCCTATGGCCAAAGGATAAAGCAGCATAGCCGCAAGCAATACCGCAGTGAGATACGCATAAAAATATTTCGCGCCTGTCTTCATTTTTATTTCAGAAACTGTAAGCCCCACAAGACAAAAAGCAAAAGGTATGACACCCAGCGAAGAAAGCATTTGTATCGGGCGTAATGCCAAGGCAAGGGGGAGATAGGGGATCCAGAAAAGAAATAAAACAATTAACCCTTTCTTTTGCTTCAGGGCCTTAAAAAGCAGGTAGAATGAGGACGGAAGCACAAGGAGCCAAACCAGAGGATTACCCATTGCAACGGTTACATGCGGCTTTCCCCCGCTGTATGAAAAATTGCCGTACGCCATGAGCGGATTGATGAACCACTGCCATGCCTGCGTGTATTTAAAGACGTCGCCGCTGCTGCCCTGATGCGTTGCAATTTCTTTGGATAAAGCCTGCTGCATAAACAGCCAGTCGGATAAATCATAACCACGATCAAACCAGGGAATATAAGTCAGCAGAAAAACGGTTAAAGGAAGAACCGTGAGCGAGAGAATTGCAAAAATTGTAAGGCCGGGGTCTTTCAACTTAAGGGTTTTGGAAATAATATACGGTATGCAGACCAGCAGCGGAAACAATGCATGCCCCTTAGATGCAAGCCCGAGTCCAAAGACAATCCCTGAGAGTGGGAGCAGCCACCAAATCATTTCCTCCTTCTCGTCTCTGACGCTCAGAACCGCAAGCAGTGTCCCGAGGATGAAAAAAAATGTGGTATGAACCTCCTGAATTGCCTGACGGCTGAAAGTGATGTGCATGGGGTCTACGGCAAGAAAAAAGGCGGCAAGACATGATGCTGTCGTATTGGAAGAAATCCTGTAAAGCAGCAGCCCCAGAAGCAGTACGGAAAGACAACCGAATAAAAGACTGAACCCCCTCAGACCGGCAGCCCCCCTGCCAAACATATTCATAGACAGGTCAACAAGGATGTTCCTCAGTTTAGGGTGATGAGGCATCACATACATGAACTGCCCGCGCTCAATATAAGAATCTGCGGCATACGCCGTCATAACTTCATCATGAATTGGCGGCTGTTCAATAACGCCCCAAAAACGCAGGAATACTCCGGCAAGCGTTATAAGAATCAATGCAGCATAAAGAAAATTTTTCTGTTCAGCGGTCATTCCCGCTCCCCCTTCAGCAGCTCGGCAAATTTCCTGAGCTCTTCTCTTTCTTTTTCAGTCACATCAGGGTTGTCCTCTGAAAGGTTAAGGGTAACAACATCCGCCTTTAAAGCAGATTTTTTAATCTCCTGCGCAAGCGATACCGCATCTGTATTACTGAAAAAAGAGGCATCTATGTTAAGCACTACAGGTTCAATAATATCAGGGATGTGATTTGACAGGATTCTCCTTGAGCCCCATTCATGAGCAATAATCCTGTCGGGAGTCGCCTTAAAAACATCCTGTTCATTCCACGCAGTCCTCCCTTTTTCTTCAAATACCGCATCCGGCAAAACATAATCAATCTCCCTGATGATATTGCCCTGCATTGCAATCCACAAAAAGTTCCTCGCGGTTAAACGCTTTTCATACTCTTCCATAATGTTAAGCCTCTTAACCGGAAAGCTGTCCGCATTTTTAAAGACATCGTCATTTTCAATCCCAACAAAGTTTAAAAATCTGCCGAAGTTGACAAGTACCCTTCCATGTACTCCCCGCGTCTTATAAAAAGTATCGACCTCATAAGAATTCTTAAAAAGGGTAATGGGGGTAGCTGTATCGTTCAGGCCATAAGCCGTATAATAGACCCTCGCCTTAAGCCCGTTGGTATGCAGTGTATAAAGCGAATAAATAAAAAAAAAGGCGATAACCAGAGAGCCTGCCCGCACTGCAATTCTTGTAAAGGTCTTTTTCCCCATATCATGCATGCTGACGGATTGTACTTATCTGAATAGATTATATTTTAAAATGCACCACAGCGTAGAGATGCCGTCCTTCCAGCCGGCTTTCTTGCCTTCGGCATAAGTCCTGCCGTGGTATGAAATGCCTACTTCATAAATCCTGCACTTTTTCTTTGCCGCTTTTGCAGTAATCTCCGCCTCAAAACCAAACCCGTCCTCTTCTATCTGTATAGAGGAGATAACCTCCCTTTTAAATGCCTTGTAGCAGGTCTCCACATCCGTCAGATTAAGGTTGGTGAAGAAGTTAGACAATAAAGTTATTAATCCGTTTCCCGCCCTGTGCCAGAAATAAATCGCCCTGTGGGGCCTTCCGCCCATAAATCTTGAGCCGTAAACAACATCCGCCCGGCCCTCTAAAATAGGCTGGATTATCCGCGGATATTCATTCGGGTCGTATTCAAGGTCGGCATCCTGTATGATAACTATATCGCCTGTGGCTTCTTTAAGGCCGGTCCTTACCGCTGCGCCCTTCCCCCTGTTGGATTCATGATAAATAACCTTATCTACTTTCCGGACAATGTCTTTTTCAAGTTTCTCTTTTGTCCCGTCAGTGGAAAAGTCATCAACAATGATGATTTCCTTATCAGCGTAAGGAGAATTCTTTACAGCATCAACAATTCTGTCAATGGTGCTGATTTCGTTAAAGCAGGGGATGATTACAGAGAGCTTCATCGGTATGTTTTTAATATAGATTTTTAAACGGAAATTGTCAAAAAACCTGAAGCTGTCAATAAACTCTGCCGGCTAATGATAAGCTTATTTATTCTTCTTCCCGGATAACAAGGGCTTGATAAAATATTTCTCAATATCCCGCCTTTCCAGCTTATCCAATATGTCTTCCGCTGTTTGGTATTCAGGGCCTTCTTCTTTAATCACAAGTTTGTAGAATTTACATCTCCCGCAATCACCTAATTTTTGAGCAAAGGTCCCCTGCACCGTCCCACGGCAAAAGGTCCCTGCTACTGCCCAGCAGGCGCGCCCGGAGTTTTTCCCTTCATTTATACCGTTTGCCCTGATTTCTGTTGCAGCCGGACAAATACCCAGCTTGGAAACCCTTTTGCCGCGCGGCTCCCTGCCGCATTTCATAACTTCCCAGCAGTTAAGTTTTTTCTTCATCTTGCCCGTAAAAATGTTTCCTTAATATAAATTCATTGTCAGCCTTATATTCTAAGGCATTATAATGGATAGCAAGCGTATTCCCCATGGTCTTGCCGCAGGGAAGATCAATTAAAACGTTATAGTATACAACATCAGATTAGAAATCTGATGTTTATGGTAAAATAAAGCCCTAATTAAAAATTTTGGAGGCGGTTTTGCAGGAAAAATACAACCCTGAGGAAATTGAAAAAAAGTGGCAGGAATACTGGGATAAGAAG
>JACQZD010000017.1:1127-20576 GCA_016207865.1 Nitrospirota bacterium | reverse complement strand
GTTTATCCGCCTCTGGCGGATTCCTCCTGACAGCTTCCTTACCGACCATGCGCAAGAAGGCGGTAAAGGTCAGAAAAAGCTTTTAGGGAAATGCCTTGAAACATGCCATGCGGCAGGTGAAAAACATATAATTTACCCATAACAAAGTTTTCCCGGTTGCCGCATGGCATCTCAATAATAGCTCATTGCGTTTCTATGAAATTTTTGTGCGCCTTGCCTCCTTTCTGATGTGTCATTCCGGCAATCTTTAAGCTGGAATCCATTTAAAAAGCATCTGGATTCCCGATAGAAACCCTCGGGAATGACGGACAACTACTGTGGCAGGAGGAATTCGCCAGAGGCGGATAAACCTCCCGCCGCCAAATACAAAGTTTTCTTCCTTCTGTGCCCTCTGTGGTTAATTTCTATCTTAATGTTCCACGTGGAACATTTCCCCATTGACGCTGGCATGGGTGTTATGTTTTAATAGCCCTTAGGTAAAAACGATAAACTTATTCACTAATAACTAACAAATGTTAATTCTTGGCATAGACACCTCCTGTGATGATACGGCTGCCTCAGTTGTTGAGGATGGCGCAAAAATCATTTCTAATATCGTATCCTCACAGGACGAAGTCCACAAAAAATATGGCGGAATAGTGCCTGAGCTTGCCTCAAGAAGGCATATTGAAATGATATTGCCTGTGGTGGACGAGGCATTGAAAAAGGCAGGGATAACTTTTAAGGATATTTCAGCAATCTCGGTGTGTAAGGGGCCGGGGCTCATCGGCTCCCTGCTTGTAGGGGTATGTTTTGCAAAGTCATTGTCCTTTGTTCACAATATCCCTTTAGTAGCCGTAAATCACCTTGAGGGGCATGTTTTTTCATCCTTTTTAAATGGCGTAAACCCTGAATTCCCATTCCTTGCCCTGATAGTTTCAGGCGGGCATACAAGCCTTTACAGGGTGGATGGATTTGGGGCTTACAAAGAGCTCGGCAGGACAAGGGATGATGCCGCGGGCGAGGCATACGACAAGGTAGCAAAACTCCTCGGGCTCGGTTACCCCGGAGGGCCGATAATTGACCATCTTGCGCAGGAGGGAACACCAGATGCAATTGATTTTCCGCGAGCTTATCTTCCCGGCACTTCTGACTTTAGCTTCAGCGGACTGAAGACTGCTGTGAAGATAGAAGTTGAGAAGATAGGAAGATTGGAAGCTGAGAAAAGGCTCTTAACTTCTCAACCTCTGCGTTTCTCAACTCCTGCCGTACTCAATGACATCGCCGCCAGTTTCCAGTCCGCAGTTATTGATGTGCTAATTGGAAAGACGGTTGCGGCTGCAAAAGAGCAACGGTTGAATAGTATCGCCCTTAGCGGCGGGGTCTCGGCAAATAAGTCATTGCGTGAGAAGATTACAGAACATGCACCAAAAGAGGGCATAAAGGTCTTTTTACCGCCGCTTTATCTCTGCACAGACAATGCGGCAATGATTGCAGCGGCTGGTTTTTACCACTTCAAGACAGGGCAACTTGCTGATTTTACGCTAAATCCAGAGGCGTATCTGCATTTGTAAAGATAACTGAGAACTTGGAACTGAGAAGTGGGAAATGGAAAATGGGAAGTGAGAAGTAAAAACTGGAAGATACAGCAGGTTTGAATGTCTGAAAAAGTTTAGGCGACTCCTTAATTGCCATGTTGCCTTATTTCCTTTAACATCTATTTTTTAGATTGCAAAACTTTAGCGGTTGCAACATGGCTTTTTTGAATCATTGTCGCTTGCTAAAATTTTGAAGATATTCAAGCCTGCTGTTAAGCTATCATCAGGGCACGGTCGTCTAATTGCCGGTATGGATGCCTTCAAAATCTTTAGAAACGCAACATAAATTATTTAGATGCCAAGTAGCGTTTATAGCGTTATAGCGTACAGCGTTTAAGCGCAACAAACGCAATGAACGCACAACGCTGAACGCAAAGTTTTTTAGTCAGCAACCTGCTAACACTGTCTTAACCTTCAGGTTATTCCTCTTTTGTAAAGCAAAAAAATGACTGCGGATATAAAGAGCGCTAAACTTATGCCCTGTGATGTTGAAACGCCGTCAAAGAGAAATCCCCTTGCAATATCCCCTCTGAAAAATTCAATTGTAAATCTTACGGCAGAGTAACACATCAAATACAAAGCAAATATCTGTCCGTCAAAGCGTTTGCGTCTTTGAAATAAGAGGAGTAAGAAAAAAATCATAAGATTTGCAAACGCTTCATAAAGCTGTGTCGGGTGAAGGGGCACGCCTGTTATTGCTAATGAATCAGGGTCCGTGAAGACTACGCCCCATGGCAGGGTTGTCGGTTTGCCGTGACAGCATCCTGCGGAAAAACATCCGAGCCTGCCTATTGCATGTGATATTGCCAATGCCGGCGCAAATATATCTGCCACTTTTCCAAATGACAGGGCATGTATTCTTAGATACAAAATTACAACCGGGAAAGCAAGCAATAGCCCTCCAAAGAATACAAGCCCTCCCTCCCACAATTTAAAAATATCCAAAGGCTGTTTAATATAATGTTCATATTCTATTATTACAAAGAGCAGTCTTGAGCCGACGATTGCTGATATTAAAATATAAAAGCCTAAGTCAAGTACTTTCTCTTTTGGTATGCCCTGCTTCTTTGCCTGATTTATTGCGACAAAAAGCCCTGCTATAAAACCCGCTGCAACAAGGGCTCCATAGGTATGTAAAGTAAGCGGTCCTATTTTATAGAGAATTGGATGCATAAAATAAAGTTAAGGAACCCCTTCCACATGCTTGCTTTGTCATTCCTGCAAAAGCATGAATCCAGTATTTATGTTTCAGGATTCCCGCCTGCGCGGGAATGACAGATGCGTATCCACTATTTTTAATTTTCATTTTTCATTTTTTAATTTGTCTGTATGTTTCCCGGCGCTCAAGTTTGCTATGAGAAAAATTATAATCCCCACTGTCAGTGCCGAGTCAGCAACATTAAATGCAGGCCAGTGCCAATCACTAATAAAAAAATCAATAAAATCAATAACTTTGCCTACTGTGAGCCTGTCTATTAAATTCCCGGTCGCCCCGCCTATGATGAGTGCAGATGCAAAAAGTTCAAGACCGTGCAATGACTTCAGGGCGTAGATTATTATCAAACTCATGGCTGCAAGATAAATCGCTATAAAAACATAATTGCTTAGGCCGGAGAAAAGCCCGAATGCCGCGCCCGGGTTTCTTACATGTACAATTCTTAAAAAAGGAATCAGATCAATAGACTCATACGGGGTTACATATTCCACAATTGCCTGTTTGGTGATGTAATCAAGAATTATAACGCTGGCGGAGATTATACCTGCAAATAACCACTTTGGATTTTTTAACATTACGCCTTTAACACCTCAAAACATTTTCCGCAGACCAAAAGATGAGCTTCGTGCCGTCCTACGCTCGCGCTCCAGTTCCAGCATCTTTCACATTTTCCGCCTTCTGCCTTGCTGACTAAGATGCTAAGGCTGTCAATCTCAGTGCTTTTATAAACACCCTCCAGCATTGCCGCCTCCTTTGAGATTTCTGCGTCTGAAACAATAAAAAGTGCCGGAAGAAAGGTCTCCTGTTCCTTGAGCACGGCATAATTTGCTTCATTTACATAAAGCACAACCTTTGCCTCAAGTGAATTACCGATGAACTTTTCCTGCCGCTTAATCTCTAATGCCTTGTTTACTTCATCACGCATTTTTAAAAGCACTCCCCATTTCTCTTCCAGATTTTTATCGTAGAACTCTTCATCAAACACAGGGAATGAAGAAAGAAAGACTGATTCAACCTTCATCCTTCTTCCTTCATCCTTCCCCTCAAGATGCTGCCATATTTCCTCTGCGGTAAAAGGGAGCACCGGCGCCATCATTTTTGTAAGTGAAGTGAGTATTTGATATAAAACCCACTGCGCCGCCTTTCTTTCCCTTGAATCTGCCTTAAATGTGTAAAGCCTGTCTTTGAGCACATCAAGATAAAAGGCGCTCATCTCAGTAACGCAGAAATTATAGATTGAATGAAAGACCTCATGAAACGCAAAGTCCTCGTATGCCCTGTCTGCTTTTTTTATAAGGCCTTGCAGCAGGCTCATGGCATGTCTGTCTATTTCAAGCAGGCTATCTTTTTTTATTGCAGTTCCCGGTTCATAATCATAAAGATTGCCCAGCATGAATCTGCAGGTGTTTCTTATTTTCCGGTAAGCCTCAACAAGACTGTCAAGGATCTCCTTTGAAATCCTCATGTCTTCCTTGTAATCAGCGGCAGATACCCAGAGCCTAAGTATTTCCGCACCGTGCTTATTTATAATTTCCTCCGGAGAAATGACATTCCCTTGGGATTTGGACATCTTTTTCCCCTGGCCGTCAACGACAAAACCGTGAGTAAGCACTGCCCTGTACGGCGCCCTGCCTCTTGCGCCTGTTGAGGTAAGCAGGGAACTCTGAAACCATCCCCTGTGCTGGTCACTGCCTTCAAGATACATGTCAGCAGGCCATGAAAGTCTTTCATCTGCTTCCATGACTGCGGCATGGCTCACTCCTGAATCAAACCACACATCAAGGATGTCCATCTCTTTTGTAAATTCCGATGATAAGCATTTGGGGCATTTGTAGCCTGAAGGCAAAAGCTCTGCCGGTGATTTTTCAAACCAGACGTCTGCGCCTTTAGCCTCAACTTCCTGCACTGTTTTATCAAGAACAGCCTTGTCAAACTGGAATAATGTGATAGGAACTCCCCAGTACCTCTGTCTTGAGATACACCAGTCAGGCCTGTTTTTAACCATGCCTGAAATCCTGTCTTTGCCCCATGACGGCACCCACCTGACATTTTCTATTTCAGCAAGCGCATTTTTTCTTAAATCATGTTTTTCCATTGAGATAAACCACTGCTCGGTGGCCCTGAAAATAACAGGTTTTTTACACCGCCAGCAGTGAGGATAGGAGTGCATTACCTTTCCTGCATCGCCGAGCAGGGCGTTTATAGCTTTAAGCTTTTCAATAATTGCCGCATTTGCCTTAAAAACATATTGTCCCTCAAACTCTTTCACATCTTCTGTAAACAGTCCTCTCTGGTCCACCGGCGCAAAAACTTCAAGCTTGTATTTTAATGCCATTTCATAGTCGTCTTCACCATGCCCCGGCGCTGTGTGCACTACGCCTGTGCCTTGTTCTAAAGTCACATGCTCGCCGGTAATGGTTTTAACTTCACGGTCCATCCACGGGTGCAGGCACGCAATTCCTTCCAGTTCAGCGCCTGTCCATCTGCCTTCAGCCACTGAATAATCGCCTTCTTTATAACCTGTCTTTTCCATGCAGTCTTTAATTAAATCCTCTGCGAGGATAAGCCCAGTGTCATTAATTTTCACGAGACGGTATGTGAAATGCGGATGCAGTGCCAGCGCCATATTTGCAGGAATAGTCCACGGGGTAGTGGTCCAGATTACGAAAGAGACAGTTGACAGTTGACAGTTGACAGTTGACAGTGAAGGATTTTTGATTTTAAACTTCACATAAACTGACGGGGATTCTTTGTCGGCATATTCCACCTCCGCGTCTGCAAGCGCCGTAACACAGGAAGGACACCAGTGTACAGGTTTTTTGCCTTTATAAACATAGCCCTTTTCAACAAACCTGCTGAACTCCCTGACGATTGACGCCTCGTAAGAATACGTCATCGTAAGATATGGTTTTCCCCAGTCTCCAAAAACGCCGAGACGCTGAAATTCTTTCCGCTGAATGTCAACAAATTTTGAGGCATATTCCCTGCAAAGCTGTCTTTTTTTTAAAATCAGTTTTAAGTTTTGAGTTTCAAGTTCCGAGTTTTCTAACTCATGACTCATAACTCTTAACTCTTTGCTCTCTTTATCCACCTGATGCTCTATCGGCAGTCCGTGACAATCCCATCCCGGAACATACGGTGAATAATAGCCCTGCATTGATTTGTATTTAACAATAATGTCCTTAAGAATCTTATTCAGGGCGTGCCCGAGATGGATATGCCCGTTGGCATAAGGCGGTCCGTCATGCAGGATATACGACTTCGCCCTGTCTTTTTCCTGCATCTTTTGATAGGCGCTGTTCTTTTCCCAGAAATTCAGCAATTCCTGTTCTTTCTGGACAAGATTTGCCTTCATTGGAAATGCTGTCCGGGGCAGATTTAGAGTATCTTTGTAATCAGTAGCCATAGTTTAATCTTTAATTCTGCTTTTGAATTATAAAAACAAATGAAGTTTTAAAATTAACATCTTAAAGAGATGCGTGTCAAGGGAAGCGCCCGGTTTTGTCTTGCCGGATAGAGGCAAGGCACATAAAAACCTCTTAGAAATGTAATGAATTATTATTGGGATGCCCTGTGGCAATCAGTCAAAGTTTATAATAGATAATTTATACATTTCTCACATGCCGCATGGCATGGTTTAACGTATTGCACTAAGAGCTTTTTCTGCCCCTTACCTCTATCCCACACCAATTATTGGGGAATCGTAAACACAGTTAACAGCAACCCGCCAATTGCTTGACATATAATTAGAAAATGTGATAATAATATTAGCACACATAATGAAGCACATATCAGTAATATTACTTATCCTTTGTATCGTGCCTTATCTTTTTATCATCCCGATGATGGGCTGTGCCGGCTCCGGAAACGGGGATTGCTCTACGCTGTCTCTGAAGATAATATTGTTCAGGATAATAATGAGCAAAATAATGGGCGGCGTTTTTATACTTGCTGGTGTGATGATATGCCTGATTATACCGCAGGGATATACTGTTTTGGCAGTCATCCCAAAAAAATTCAGTGCCCTCATCTTCCCATCAATAAAAGACAAGCCTCCGCAACTTTCTTACTGCATTTCATGCGCCTGAGGCGCGTTAACAAGCATTGCGCCCCGCAGGCTTTATTCCGGCAGAAAAGAGAAATTTCACACTGTTTAGTTTACAATAGGATAAAATTCAGCGCTTTGAATGTCTGATTTTCATGATAGTGCAAAGCGGTAGGTAGAAGGAATGAATTTGAAAATATGAAATTTTTTTTATATTATAAGTTTTCTTAACCATGGAGAGTGTATTTTTAGCTTTAACTTATGATTAAATTTATAAATGTCAACAAAAAATTTAATAAAGACTCGTATGTGCTTAAAGATATAAATCTTGAAATAGAAGCCGGCGAGGTTGTTGTCATATGCGGGCCGAGCGGCGCAGGCAAAAGCACGCTTGTAAAAACAATTAATAAGCTTGAGCCCATTGACGACGGCGAGATAATCGTTGACGGGTTTTCCATCCAGGACCCAAAGACCAACCTGACGTCGCTCAGGGCAGAGATAGGGGTGGTCTTTCAGCATCTTAACTTGTATCCGCATAAATCCGCCATTCAGAATATAATGCTTGCCCCTATGAAAGTAAAAAAATTAAGTAAAAAGGATGCCAAAGACCGGGCCTGCAAATTAATGGAGCGGGTTGGACTTATGAAGAAATGCGATAATTTCCCAAACCAGCTCTCAGGCGGCGAGCAGCAGCGCGTTGCCATAGCGCGGAGCCTTGCAATGGAGCCCAAGATAATGCTTTTTGACGAGCCGACATCAGCCCTGGACCCTGAACTTACAAGCGAAGTGCTGGACGTAATGGTGTCCCTGGCGCAAAGCGGTATGACGATGGTTGTAGTTACACATGAGATTGGCTTTGAATACAATGTAGCAGACAGGGTAGTTTTCATGGATAAGGGTGAGATTGTGGAAGTCGGCAGGCCGCCGGATATTTTTGTAAATCCGCAGCACAGCCGGACAAAGGAATTTATGAGCAAGATTCTGCATATTCCCGTTAATAACGGCAATATTGATTCGGTTAACGGCATGTAGGACGGAGGCATAAAATTTTTAATCTTAGATATGAATTTGACTGGAGCATCCCGTTCAGACAGCCGTACCTTGACTGGCTTATTACAGGCGTAAAGCTTACTTTTCTTATAGCGGCTGTCACTACAATCGTGTCGCTGTGCGTAGGAACAGCGCTTGCCGTAATGAGGCTTTCAAGGTTCTGGTTCCTGCGCATACCTGCAAAATTTTACGTTGAAACTGTCAGGAATATTCCGGGTCTTTTCTGGTTATTATTTTTCTATTTTGTATTCCCCGAGCTTTTGCCTTTTGGCCTCCGCGAAAAACTTCACGGCTATGCCTATTATTCGGTAATTGCAGGCATCCTTGGTCTTAGCTTGGACAACTCTGCGTACGTCTCGGATATTGTCAGGACCGGACTTATGGCAGTGCCGAGGGGGCACGTAGAGGCTGCGGTTTCCACCGGGCTTAACAGGTTTCAGCAGTTCAGATACATAATACTTCCTGAGGCATTCAGGATAATCCTTCCTCCATTAGGGACGAGAATGATACATAATTTTAAAAATACCTCATTGTGCATGGTGATAACAGCGCCCGAGCTTACATGGGCAACTCAGCAGGTTGAATCAATAACCTTCAGAGGGCTTGAGGTCACTTTTATGGCAACGGTTTTTTACCTTTTTGTAGCCTTTACTGCAGCAAGAATTATCATTAGATATGAGAAGGTGTTAAAAATTGATGTAGCCAGCGTAAGGCGGGCGGGCACCTAAGATGAATCTTTTTGAGCAATTTGCAAATTGGAAGTTTTATATTCTGGGGGCTTACCCCAACGGTCCTCTGGGGGGATTATTCCTTAATGTATCCCTTGCAATAGTTTCAATCATAATCGGTTTGATAATCGGGATATTTTTTGGTTTGGGCAGGGCATCATGCAGACGTTATATCAAATATCCCAGCGTATTATACATTGAAAATATACGGTCCACCCCTTTGCTGATGATTGTCTTCTGGTTTTATTTCTTTCTCCCTGTACTGGGGTTTCACCTGCCGCTTTTCTGGAGCGCCGTAATACCGCTTTCAATATATGCAGGCGCTTATCAGGCAGAAATAGTAAGGGCGGGTTTTCTGGCAGTGCCGAGGGGGCAGATGGATGCCGCATTATCAACCGGCATGTCCCGCTGGCAGGCGCTGCTTTTTGTCGTTATGCCGCAGGCGTTTAAAATGATGGTCCCGTCTTTTGTCAGTTTCTTTAATTCACAGTTTAAAAACACCTCAGTGGTTTATATAATCGGCATCGTTGAGCTTACACAGGCAGGCATAATCGTCAGCCAGCGCCAGCCTGACAGGATATATGCGGCATACATCTGCATGGCACTGGGGTTCTGGATAGTATGCTATACAATGTCGCATTTTGCGCAGAGGCTTGAAAGAAAGCTCGGCATATTGGACTATGAATCATATAAACCTGAAATCTGCAGGGAAGACCTGCTGCTTATCCCTATTCCCAAGGCAGTCAAAAAAGTTCTTATATCGCATAAATGAGAAGTAAGAACTTGGAAGGTCAACAGCAGGCTTGAATACCTTCAAAATTTTAGCAAGCGACAATGATTAAAAAATACCATGTTGCCTTGTATTTTTGCGGCTTTGCGGCAATTTTAAAACGCTAAGAATTTGCAACATGGCATTTAAATAATAATTATTGCGTTTCTAAAGAGATTGAAGGTATCCATGCCGGCTGTAGGTAAGTGAGATAAAAAGTTAGAAATAGGAACTATGAACAGACAAAAGCATTATGCCATGCTGATTGACCTCAGAAAGTGTGTAGGCTGTTACGCCTGCCAGACTACATGCAAGGCAGAATATAACATTCCGCTCGGGACCTCCAGGTGCAGGGTAGAGACCTTTAAGTCAGGCAGTTACCCTGATATCAAAAAATTTTTTCTCCCGCGTTTGTGCAATCACTGTGATAATGCGCCCTGCATTGAGGCATGTTCAGAAGACGCATTGTTTAAGAATGATGACGGAGTAGTTGAAATCCATCGTCCCAACTGCATAGGGTGCGGACAATGCCGTGAGAAATGCCCTTACAATGCAATTGAAATTGACGCCGGCACAGGCAGGACTGAAAAATGCGACTTCTGCCATCAGCGGATACTCGGCGGATTATCGCCTGTATGCGTGCAAAGCTGTATGGGCAAGGCAATAATCTTCGGCGATATAAATGATAAGAAGAGCGGAATATATTCAGCCCTGAAGAAAAATCAGATAAAGGTCTTAAATCCCGAACTCGGCACAAGCCCCTCGGTGTTTTATATTTCCGGAGTCAGCATTGAGGGCAGCCCCCTTAAAGAGTATCAGCAGACAAACGGCAGGCATGCGCGCAGGACCTCAAAAAAAGGCAGACATCAGGCTGAAATTTCAGCGCAAGCTGCTAAGACATCGTTAGTTTTCACCTCGGATGTAATGTGCCCTTCTGAATGCGGCATATCCGTCCTTGTTGAAGACGGCATTGCAAAAAAAATCTACGGCAATCCGCACTCCCTGATAAATAACGGCGCATTCTGCGCAAAAGGCGCATCAGGGCTTCAGCTTACATATTCGCCGCACAGAATTAAGACTCCGCTTATGCGTACCGGACAGCGGGGCGAAGATAAATGGAAGCCGGCGACCTGGGATTATGCCTGCAGCTACATTGCGAAAAAGCTGGTTGACATTAAGAAAAAATTTGGTCCTGAGACCGTATTTTTTGACGGCGGCGATGTCACTGACAGGGAGGCGTATAACAGGCTGTTTCACGCATTCGGCACCCCGCACACATACAATCACGGAAGCATCTGCGACCCTAACCGCAAATGGGGGCAAAAGATTATGGCCGGCGATGAGAGGCTTTTGCCGGACCTCCAGAGACCTGTTTTAATAAGAGACGAAGAAGGCAGGATGCACCTGAAAAAAACTCACGACATTAAACTGCTCCTGCATGCCGGGGTTAATCCGTTTGTCGCGACAAGGTTTAATTATATGTCCGCCGGCATCACTGCCGCCCGGACCGAGAATAAATGTTTTTACATATCGGCGGACCCGTCTTATACCAACTCCGCCGCGCTTTCTGATATGTGGCTGCCGATAATACCGGGCACCGACGCAGACCTCTTTGCCGCAATGCTTTATTACATCATAAAAAATGACGCCCGGGACCATTCTTCAAAAAAATACATGGACTACGAATTTTTAGAAAAATACACAGACGGCTGGGAGGAATTCAAAAGGTCTTTTTTGTCATACGCCGGACAGACGGACCCTTCAAACGGCATGAACTATTTTTCGCTTGAATGGGCTGAGGAAAAGACCGGAATTGCAAAACAAAAGATAGAGCAGGCGGCGCATCTTTTTGGAATTACAAAGCCTGCGGCAATTGAGATCGGGATGCACGGAACAGCGCACCACACAAACGGGGATGTAACCTCCGTGCTTATGATGGCCCTTTGCGCCGTCACAGGCAACATAGACAAACCCGGAGGACTGGTTTTTATTGACTCTCAAAAGGTAAAAAAAGGCCTTAGGGCCTCAGGCGCAGAGTTTCTTGAAAAGACCGTTGTCAGAAAGATAAACGGCAGGAATGTATCAGGCAGACTGTCCGAACTTCACAAGGATTTTTACGGCGATTACCCTGCTGCGTGGAAAGGGGTGTTGTCTGACCTGCCTGCGAAAATAAGAGAAGGCGTGAAACTGAAGCACGGAACGTTTAAGGGGCATGAATATCCTGTAAAGGCATTGTTCGTAAGGTCCGGGAACCCTGTTATTACCGCAGGTAATACACCTGACTGGATTGATGCGCTGACAATGGAGGCTAAAACCACAAATGAAATAAAACCCTCCCCGCCTCTGCCTACCAGTAGGCAGGGGTGGGAGGGTTTTGAGAGAAACTATCTGCTTGATTTACTCGTCTTCATTGACACCCACATCACTGTCACAGGCAAATATGCGGACATTATACTTCCTGAGGCGGGTTTTCTTGAACGCATGGGACTCAGCGATGTCTACACAATGAGCCCTGAGGTAGCAATAAGAGACCAGGTCCTAAAGCCCCTGCATGAATCAAAGACGCAGTTTGAAATAATGTGCGCCTTGGCAGAGGCGCTGGTAAAAAACAGCGACCCTGTCGTCAAGGCGGAGGATTTTCATCAGAAGTACAAAAATGAAGAAGATTTTATAAATGATATTTTAAGCGATGCGCCCGGATTTTATAATATAGGGGAACCGCTTCCCTACCATGACCTTCCTCACGGCGCATTGATAACCGGAGCGCCGGACAACCCAACTGCAGTGTGGGGGGAAAAACTAATCAAAAAGGGAGAGCCGGTTACAGTAAAATGGCTCAGGGAGCATAACGGAGTGGCTGTCTGGCCTGCAAGTTATTACAGGTATAAAAAAGAAGACGGCTCGCCTTCAGGGATTTATCCAAGGACTGATTCAAAAAAGTTTGAATTTCATTTTAACTACCTTCAAAACTTTAACAAAAAATTCGGCACAAATTATCCACTGACTTTTTACTGGTCCGGGTGCAGGTGGAATCCCAAAAATTCTGAATATAAAAATATAAGCAAAAAATATCCATTCCAATTAATAAGCGGAAGGGTTCATCATGCCACGACAATGACGCAGGTGTGCCCGTATCTTGCTGAAACTGAAACAGAGTGCATGAAGCCGATGAATAATAAATTTACATATCCAATGCCTGATTTTTCTGCTGTTACGCATAACGCATCACACCTGTCTGCCGGACAGGCAGGCATTACGGATTACGAATTCAAGGCTAATACAGTGTCAATTCCCGTTTTCGCCTTCAATACAAAAGACGGTGAAAAGCTCGGCATAAAAACCGGAGATGTTGTGACGCTTGAAAACCCGCTTAAAAAAACAATCAGAGGCAAGGTCTATCTTACGGAAGAAATAATGCCCGGAGTGATAAAGACTGCCTTCGGTCCCGGAGGGCAGAAGGCGTCAGGCGTGGGCTTTCTAAACCACACTGCGGAATATACCCCGAATATCAATGAACTCTTTGACCCTGAAAACCTCTCGCCCTTTACCGGAATGCCCGGCTTCGGGGATATTATGGTAAAGGTGGTGAAGGAATAAACCCTCACCCAAAAATCCTCCGTTATGATATTGAGCATAAGGCATATCAACCTTCAAAATCTCTATAAAGCAACAATGATTATTAGATGCCATACTGCAAAACATGTTAAGGTTTGCCCTATAAATTCATGTGTGTTTCAAATTGCAGTATGGCATGTTCAGCGGTGTTGCAATAGAGTTTTTTCAGGCAGACATGCCTTATGATTTTTATTGAGAATATAATAAAATTAACACAACTAAACTTTTTCAACAAAAGGAGGGGGTATGTGCAACACTGATGAAAAATTGGGCATGGGATGGCTTCCTGATTATCCGGACTTCAGGGATTATACAGAGGGGCATGACGAGATAAGCAGTGCGCTTAAACCAACGCGCATCCTGCGGTCAAAGTTAAAAACCCCTTCTTCCGTGGACCTCAGGCAGTGGTGCTCGCCTGTTGATAACCAGCTGACCATCGGCTCATGCACTGCTCATGCCGGAGTCGGCATGGTAGAGTATTATGAGAAAAGGGCCTTTGGTAAATATATTGACGCATCCCGTCTTTTCCTCTATAAAACAACGCGCAACCTCATCCATTTTTCAGGCGATACAGGCGCATTCCTTAGAAGCGCAATGGGCGCGCTTGTGCTCTTCGGCGTTCCGCCCGAGGAATACTGGCCTTACAACATCGCTGACTTTGACAAAGAGCCCACTGCATTCTGCTACGCCTTTGCGCAGAATTATCAGGCCATAAAATATTTCAGGCACGATCCTTCTGCAACACCAAAGGACGTTTTACTGGACCGCATAAAAAAATATCTTGCGGCAGGGCATCCGTCAATGTTCGGCTTTGCGGTTTACAGTTCCATTGAGCAGTCGGTAAAGACAGGGCAGATACCGTTCCCATGCAAGGGCGAAAAGATAGCAGGCGGGCACGCGGTCACGGCAGTGGGCTATGACGATAAAATGAAGATAAAAAATACAGGCTCCTGCGGAAAAGAAACCAAAGGCGCGCTGCTTATCAGAAACTCCTGGGGCGCGGGATGGGGAGACGCAGGCTACGGATGGCTCCCTTACGAATATGTCTTAACCGGGCTTGCAGAGGATTTCTGGTCTATCACGAAAAAAGAATGGATTGACACAGGAGAGTTTACCTCCTCTTAAGCGCCTTTTCAACGGTCTTGATGGCGCAAAATTCTCCGCACATACTGCAGACCTCTGTCTCATGCGGAGGGACCTCGGCGCGCCACTGCCGTATTTTTTCAGGATTAAACGAAAGCCCTATCTGACCGTTCCAGTCCAGCGCCTTTCTCCTTTTTGCCATTTCTATATCAAGACTCATGGCGCCCTTAACGCCCTTTGCAATGTCTGCGGCGTGCGCCGCTATCTTTGATGCAATGACGCCTTCTTTGACGTCCTCAAGATTTGGAAGCCGTGTGTGTTCTGCCGGTGTCACATAGCAGAGAAAGTCTGCGCCTGCCGCGCCTGCCACTGCGCCTCCGATGGCTGCCGCAATGTGGTCATAGCCCATTGCAATATCTGTGACAAGAGGTCCGAGCACATAAAAGGGCGCGCCCTTGCAGATTTCCTTCTGGATTTTTACATTAAGCTCAACCTGATTGAGCGGGACATGCCCCGGTCCTTCAATAATTACCTGCACCCCGGCCTGAACCGCCCAGTCCCTTAACTGCCCGAGTGTCAGGAGTTCATCCAACTGAGTTGCATCAGTGGCATCTGCAAGGCATCCGGGACGCGCAGCATCGCCCAAACTCAAGGTTAAATCATACTTTTTTGCAATTTCAAGCAGCCTGTCATAATTTTCATAAAGCGGGTTTTCCCTGTCATTGTAAATCATCCACTCAAGGAGAAAAGCGCCTCCCCGGCTTACAATGTCAAGTATCCTGCCTTCGTTTTTTAACGCCTCAATGGTCTTTCTCGTAAGACCGCAGTGCACTGTTACAAAGTCAACGCCCTGCTCCGCATGCTCTTCAATTGCAGTAAAAAGATTGTCAACGCTCATCCTTGCAATAGAGTTTTTTGTCTCAACGGCGTTTACCACGGCCTCGTATATCGGGACCGTTCCGACCGGGATGGAGGATTTTCTTAAAAGCAGTTTTCTTATGTCTTTAATCGGCCCGCCTGTTGAAAGGTCCATGACCGCATCAGCGCCGTACTGGATAAGCACGTCAAGCTTCTGCAGTTCATCGTCAATAGACATCATGTCTTTGGACGTGCCTATGTTTGCATTAATTTTTGTCTTAAGCCCCCTGCCGATTGCAACAGGTGCAATGTCATGGTTTATGTTCCGTGCAATAACCGACACGCCTTCGGCAATGTCCGCAGCTAAAATCTCAGGCTCAATGCCTTCTGCTGCCGCCGCCTTTTTAACCTCTTCCGTGATAATTCCTTTTTTTACCAGCTCAATTCTTGTCATCTTTCCCTCCTGAAGATTAAGAATGTGCAGGGTATTCGCCTTGAGCGGATTTTTTCGCTGAAAGCGAAAACCTCGGAGTCACGATACTTCGTGACGAGAATGAGCAAAAGGTGAGTGCCCTGCGCATTCGTTCTCCTAATGTGTTAAACATTAATAATTAAATTCATACGGCATGTCTGCAAGCAGGTTCTTTGTGTTGTGCGCTTGCCCCGTTATCCGTCACTCCCGCTTGTCGGGAGTCCTTCCGAAGAAAGATTCCGGACAAGCCGGAATGACAACCAGTTAATATTTGACCATTTTCCAACCGGACAGTGCATGGGATAACTCTTCCAAGCCTTAGTGATTTCAAAATGCAAATTTTAAATGCTAACTTTACAATGATAAATTTACAATAAATCCTTTCTCTGTGCCTCTGTGCCCTCTGTGTTTTACGCTTCATCTTCTTTTTTGAAGTACATTAATCAACTCTTTTGTTTTCCCCTTTACATCCTTTGCCCTAAAAACTTCAGATATCAGCGCAACCCCGTATGCGCCTGCATTTTTTAACTCATTTACTTTATTAATCTTCACCCCTCCAATTGCAAAAACCGGAATCTTTATTTTTTTTGCAGTCTTTTTTAATGTCTCTATGCCGAGCGGCGCGCCGTATTTTAATTTTGACTGCGTCCTGTAAACCGGCCCGAGTGTTATAAAATCAGCCCCTTTTTTTTCCGCCTCCAAAGCCTCTTTCAAAGAATGTGCTGAAACTCCGATTAAAAGTTTTTTATTCACAGCATTTCTCACGGCATCAACGGGGATGCTGTTTTGAGCAAGATGCACCCCGTCTGCCCCGACTGCAAGCGCAATATCCAGCCTGTCGTTGATAAAAAGTTTTGCGTTATATCTTTTAGTCAATTCCCTCATCTTGTATGCCAATTTCAACAACTCCCTTGTGCCTAAATCCTTTTCCCTGAGTTGAATTGCCCTTGCCCCGCCTTTTAATGCCTCTTTAATGGCAGTGAATAGTGAACAGTGAACAGTGAACAATTTTCTGTCGGTAATTAAATAAAGTCTAAAATCAATTGGTTTGTTACTCATATAGGATATAACATGGTATGGACTTTGAACGGATTTTTTTGCCGATAGTCAATGTGTTGTCATCTGGATTCCTGCCTCCGCAGGAATGACATGTTTTTTAACTCTTAACTCTTAACTCTTAACTCCTAACTCTTCCCTGCCTTTACAGCATTCCCTCAAACGGACTGCTTGCATTTGCATAGAGTTTTTTAGGCATCCTGCCTGATGCCAAGCCCTGAGCCGATAGGCGCCGCAAGAGGCATGACAGCGCTTGCGCCCGCATCCACAAGCCTCAAAGCCATTACAGGGTCGTCATTCACATAAGGAAGTACAATGAAACCTTCTTTTGCAAGGATTTCCGTTGCCTTGAGCGTGGCGCAGGCATCAGGGAACAGGGTCTTTTCATCGCCTATGACCTCAAGCTTTATAAGGTCGGAGATCCCTGCCTCCCTTGCAAGCCTTGCATATCTTAAGGCATCTTCCATTGTATAACAGCCTGCCGTATTGGGCAGGATTTTATATTTTTTAGGGTCAATGAAATCAAGCAGGTTTTCTGATTTCCTGTCAAATATATTCACCCTTCTTACCGCAACCGTCACGACATCCGCGCCTGACGCCTCAATTGCCTTTTGCGTTTCTTCAAAGTTCTTGTATTTCCCGGTCCCCACCCAGAGCCGGGATTTAAACTCAAGGCCCCTGATTACCAATTTATCTTCCATAACTTCTCCTTCTGACTTTATAAGAAAAGATTCCGGACAAGCCGGAATGATAACTTTAAAAATATTTTTAGGTCAATGACCCCTCTTAAGCTCTCCACCCTATGCTCCCTGATGCGCCGGATAATCTTCCTAAGCTTTGATAATATTCATATTCACCTCAACAGCGACCCTCGCAGACTCAATCTTCAAGTTCTGCAAAAGCCCTGCGACAGTAATATCATCCTGAAATTCCGATATGCCGCCGTTTAGTTTAAGTTTCATAGTATAAATACCAACTAACGTTCATCGCGTCTATTGCGTTGTGCGTTTGTTGCGTTCGTTTCGCTATAACGCTGTACGCTATAAACGCTATAAACACAATAAACGCATCACGGTCTTTAAACATGCACATCCCTTTTCCCCTGTTCAATTAATTTGAATTTCTCAAAAATGCCGTTGCCTGCTTTTTCAGCCTCCTCTTTAAGCCTTGTTTTCAAAAGCTCCCGCACATTGTCTGACGCATAATCCTCCACATATTCCTTAAGCGAAAACAGTGCATTCTGCCGGCACAGGTTTTTAATAGCCTGTCCCTCTGCAAGCTCTCTGAATTTCTCACCGCTTCTTCCTTCCCTGTAACAGGCAGTGCAGAGACTCGGCACCAGCCCAAGACTTGCGATTGCGCTCATTACCTCATCAAGACTTCTTTTGTCTCCTATTTCAAACTGCGCAGTATCGCTGTCATTCAGGTAACCCAAGGGGCTGGTCTTTGAACCTGCCGACACCTGCGAGGCGCCGGTTAAGAAAAGTTCGTCCCTGAGTTTTGCAGACTCTCTTGTTGAGATTACAACACCGGCATAGGGAAGCGATAAACGGTAAATTGCAGCTATTTTTTTAAAATCATCGTCTGAAACAGCATATTTTGACCCTGTAAATCCTGAACCTTCCGCAGGTTGAAGCCTCGGGACTGAAAGCGTGTGAGGGCCGAAGCCGTATTTTTTTAATAACCTGCGGCTGTGCGCGATTAAAGCCCACACATCCCATCTCCAATCATAAAGGCCCAGAAGCACCCCCATGCCGACATCCTCAAAGCCCGCCTCTATTGCCCGGTCCATGACATTAAGCCGCCAATTGTAATCGGACTTGGGGCCTGACGGATGCAGAGTCCTGTAAGTTGGAATATGATATGTCTCCTGAAAGCACTGATAAACGCCTGCGCCTGCGGTCTTGAGTCTTTTGAAATCCTCAACGCTCATAGGCGCTGAGTTGACATGCAGTATCCTTATGTCCGTGTTTTCGTAGATTGCGCCGATGATTCTCTCAAGGTAGTCAATGCCTGATAATTTCGGATGCTCGCTCGTTACGAGCAGGAGCCTTTTATATCCCCTGCCGGCAAGCAGGGACGCCTCTTTCAGAGCCTCCTCAATACTCAGGTTTTTTCTTTTTGCCTTTTTGTTGCCGATTCTAAAACCGCAGTACAGGCAGTCGTTTATACATACGTTGGAAAGATAAAGAGGGGCAAAAAGCACTATTCTTTTGCCATAGACTTTTTCCTTGACCCTGCGGCTGACGTCAAAGACCTCATCCCCATAGAAAAGAGATACGGTATCCTCCTTTTCCTCCGCCGGCATTATCCGGTTCAGGTTCAATGGGTCTTCCCCCCGATATATCGGGAGAAACTCTCAGGCATTACCGCAGCATTTATGCGGGTATTCGCCTCCCCAGGGTAGATTTAAGTATAATGCTGTCCGGGTAATTGTGTCAAGCAGACGCACCCCGATACTTATCCTGCGTGTGCCTCGGAAAACAGTTGACAAATCTGCATAAATAGCTATACTATAATTGTAATTAATGCATAAATGGTGAGGTTAGTTATGGTTATCCAGAGAGACATTACAAGCAATTTGCAGAGCTATCTAAAACGAAGAGAATACATCGCAATAACAGGGCCGAGGCAGGCAGGAAAAACTACCATTTTAGGCATGATTAAAGACTATCTGCTAAAAACCCAAGGGATTAATAAAAATCTGATTCAGATTTCAACCTTTGAGGATAGAAGACTGCTTTTGCAGTTTGAATCGGACCCGGTGTCTTTTGTCCATTCATATCTGCCCGAAAAAACCGGCAAGACTTTCTATCTGATGATAGATGAATTTCAATATGCAGAAGAAGGCGGTCAGAAATTAAAATTAATCTATGACACTATCCAGAATTTAAAAATTATTATAACCGGCTCATCGTCTTTGGATATCAAGGCGCAAACAGGCAAATACATGGTCGGCAGGATGCTGACCTTCCATCTG
>JACQZD010000017.1:0-1121 GCA_016207865.1 Nitrospirota bacterium | reverse complement strand
AATTTATCAGGACAGAAATAAACCTGTTGTCAGGTGGCTTTTAAAAAATAAAGCAATGCGGTTAACCCGGGGCAAAGATATTTTTGATGAAGAGATGACAAAACGATTTGAAGAATTCAGTATATGGGGCGGCTATCCGGCAGTGGTTTTATGCAGGAATCCACGGGAGCGCACCAAGATACTTACTGACATTTACAGCAATTATATCCTGAAAGATATAAAAAGCCTCCTGGAATTAGCAACAGAAAAAAATCTTTTTCTACTGTCTCAATATCTTGCTGCACAAGCAGGGAATATTGTAGTATATCAGAATTTAAGCCAGACCTCACAGCTTGACTACCGGCAGGTTAAAAGACATCTAAATATTTTGCATGAAACCTTTATTTGCAGGGAAATAAAACCGTTTTTTAGAAACCGGCAGAAAGAGCTTTCTAAAAATCCAAAGATTTATTTTTATGATATGGGGTTCAGAAACATCCTGATTGAGAATATGAACAGTCTTGATAAACGACCGGACAGCGGCGCAGTAATAGAAAATGCGGTTTTTACCAGACTTAACGGGCTGTGTCAGGAATCAGGCAGGATAAATTTCTGGCGGACAAAAGCAGGCGCAGAAGTGGACTTCATATTACAGCTTGGCGAAGAAATTATTCCGCTGGAGGTTAAATATTCAAATTTTGATAAGGAAAAAATCCCCAGAAGCTTTATGAGTTTTATTGATTCTTTTAAACCAAAACGCGGGGTTGTGCTGACAAAAAATTACTGGGGAAAATCAGTTGTCGGGGAAACTACTGTCATGTTTATCCCCGTGTATTATCTTTAAATCTTTGAGCCGGATAAATCCGGAGCATAAAAAAAAGTGGAGACCTTTCCTAATGAAAGGTCTCCACGAATAATTTAATAAGTTATGGTGTAACCTGCACTGTTGTGCTTGATGCCTTACAGTTATTGCTCTCGTTACCTTCAGCCACTGCATTTGTGTCATCTGCACAGGCTAAGAGATAATATGTCCCTGACAGCGTAGTAGTTGGTATAGTCACATTCACACTTCCGCGGGAAGTTGCGCCCGGATTCAGCGCTGGCACTGCACGGCCGGGGGTTAAACGTTTATCAGTGGCATC
>JACQZD010000106.1 GCA_016207865.1 Nitrospirota bacterium | reverse complement strand
ATATCTATCGCCTGACATTACTGCCGCAGGGCTTTGAAGCCTGAACTGGCAGTATGCCTTATCTCCGGGGTTAAGTTTCTCCTTATCATAAAATATAACCCTTGCCACAATTTCAGACGTACCTGTATGAAAATGCACAAGGCTTCTGCTTTTTACTGTCGGAGCTTCCCCCAGAATCTCAAGCCCGGCATCTATAACTGATGCAGGCTTTATCATGTCAGGCAGGGTAAGGACGTCTCCCCGCCGAATTTCTTCCTTTGAAACTCCCTGCAGGTTTACCGCAGCCCTCTGTCCCGCATATACTGTCTTTAACATCTCACCATGGCTCTGAAGCCCCCGGACCTTTGTCTTTATGCCCTTTGGCAGGATTTCAACAGCCGCGTCCGCTGATAGGCTTCCAGAGACGGCAGTGCCTGTTACAACAGTGCCGAACCCTCTGAGCGTAAATACCCTGTCTATCGGGAGCCTGAATAAACCATTTGCAGGCTTTGCATCAACATTTCCTGCCGCCTCCCTGATTTTCTCCTTCAGCAGGTCAAGATTCTCTCCTGTTTTTGCAGAAACCGGTATTATTTCAGCGCCGTCAAGGAAAGTGCCCTTTACAAAATTTTTTATTTCACCGGCAACGAGATGGAGCCAGTCTTTTTCAACGAGGTCTGACTTGGTAAGCGCAATCAGTCCCTTTTTAACCTTTAACATGTCGCATATTGCAAGGTGCTCCCTGCTCTGCGGCATAATGCCTTCATCAGCGGCAATTACCATAAGCACAATGTCAATCCCGCCTGCGCCTGCAAGCATGTTTTTTATTAATTTTTCATGACCCGGCACATCTACTATGCCGACTTTAATCCCGTCAGGGTATGAGAGGTCTGCAAAGCCTAAGTCAATGGTGATGCCGCGCTCTTTTTCTTCCTTCAGCCTGTCGGGGTCAATACCTGTGAGGGCTTTTACAAGAGAGCTCTTGCCGTGGTCAATGTGTCCTGCTGTGCCGAGGATAACGTAGTGCATGGTTTTCTGGATTTTGTGTCTGTACCTGCCGGCCGGCAGGCACAGTTTCACAATAGTAAAAATTCAACTTAGGCTATTCGGCAAGATAGCCGAATCTCTTTTTGAATTCCTCAGGCGCCAGCTTTACTATATCGGCAAGACGCTTCAGGCGTTCACCTTCAAAGTCCTCTTTTTCAAGCCGGAGCATGTACTTTCTCGCTATCTTGTAGGACTCTGAATTTATATCAACGAGCCTTACCCTTGTTTTTTTGGTCGCAGGGTCCAGCATGTCCTTAAAGTAAAGAGGAGTAATCTTGTCATTGCTGAAAATCACCATGGCGCCGGAGCCGCCTTCAAGAAGGAATCTGACTCCGCCGTAGCCGAGATTCCTTGTGTATTCAGCGTCAAAAGGTATCGGCGGATTGCAGCGCAATTCATAGCCAATGTCTTTTTCCACAAACCCTACTTTTAATCCGAGACCGCCTGTTATGTCTTTGAGCCTGTTTTTGAGCACTTTGCCGAGAGGGATTTCAGCAATTCTGATGTGCCCGTGCTCGTCCCGTTCAACATCTTTTAATTCCTTCATCTCTTCTTCGTCAAATCTCAGGGCAATTCCCTCGCCTATAACTGCAACGCCGTGGTCTTTCCCTGATGCAAGCCTTTTTATTATGGAGCCGGTTAAAATATCACAGACTCGTTTCATTGAAATCTTCTCTTTGGGAAGCTCCTCTGCTATGACAGTTACGGTTGCGCCTGCCGCCCTTCCCATGCCGAGCGCCAGGTGTCCTGCGGACCGTCCCATTGCAATGACAAGATACCACCTGCCTGTGCTCTTTGCATCCTCCATCAGATTTTGCACAAGCTGTACGCCTAAGTGCCTTGCTGTCTGAAATCCGAATGTGGGCATGCCGCCGGGCAGGGGAAGGTCGTTGTCTATGGTTTTTGGTATATGCGCTACTAATATCTTTCCGCTTACAGCCTCTTCAACTTTGCTTGCGGAATAGGCTGTGTCATCTCCGCCTATGGTAAGGAGGTATTTAATCCCTAAATTAGTAAGGGCAGAGACGACATTTTTCATTTTCTCAGGGTCTTTTGTCGGATTTTCCCTTGAGGTCCTCAATATTGTGCCGCCTGTGTTATGAATCCTTGAAACTGCATCAATGGTAAGGGGAATGCTCTTGTCTGTCTTGCCTTTGGAAAGATGCTTAAAACCGTCAAGAATACCCATTACATCTTTGCCCTGATTTACCGCCTCTATAGTTGCGGCGCTTATCACGCCGTTTATGCCGGGCGCAGGACCGCCGCCGACCAAGATGGCAAGTTTTTCTCTCATGAAAGCCTCCTTACTGCGTCTGTCAGCTCCTTTCTGACGCTGACCGGCTTAACTGTTTTTTTGACAATATCCATAGTGTTTGCGACCTTCAGCCTGTCAAAGAGCAGTCCGAACTTATCCTCAAGCTCTGTCATGATGGGCTTTTTGGCTTCTGCAGGCGTGTACCACCACTTTTTTTATGTTCTGAAATCCTGTTGCAAGATGCACCTCCGCGGTCCCTGTCTCCGGGAACTTGATGAATGCCTCCTCGGGAAGTGTGGAGGCGCCGTGCTGTACAGCGCCTGAAAGTCCGTATTCCTTGCGCGCCGCATCTGAAAGCGACCTGAGGGTGTCAAAGTCTATCTTTACTTTGGCAAGGGTGCCGTCCGGAAGCACGACCCCGCCGTGGGTAGTACCGCTTTGCACGCTTATCTTGCTGATACCTGTGAGCTTTTTATCAAGCGTCTCCCTGAATCCGCTTAAAAATGCGCTCATCTCATCAACTGTGCTGTTTTTGCCTCCTATTTCGCCTATCTCGCCGCCGACCGATATAGTAACACCCTTAGGCTCAAGGCTCCTGATAAGAGAAGTCATGTCTGCCGTAACTGTATAATTGGGCGCCTGCTGTTCTTTAAGTGATCCCTTTGACAGGTCCACGAGAGTTGATGAGTCTATGTCTATGTTGTAAAATTCCGCGTCTATTGCCTCGGCAATCAGTCCTTTTACATAAGTTGTTTCGGCATTGGCGTCACTCAAATAATTTTTCCTCACAAACTGAAAATGGTCGCCCTGAATAAATACAGGCCCCTCGTATCCTTCTTTTACCGCTGCCGCAAGGACGACAGTGGAATATTCAAGCGGTCTTTGCTTTGTGTAGCCTATCTCCGACCTTGCGATTTCAAAGAGCATTGCGCCTGCATTCATCTTAAGCGCCTTTCTGAAGACCGCCTTTGCAGTGTCATAGGTAAGCCCCCTGATATTCATGGCAGGCACTGTAAAGCCGCGGTAACCCTTGCCGAGTTCTTCGTAAAGCCCCTGAATGGAGGCGGGTACTGCGCCGCATGCCTTTGCAATTTCTTTGACAATCAGGAAACGCGCCTTTCTTTTTTCGTCGTCAGCCTCAAAAACAGCGTCATAAATAAGACTGTCCATCTTATTTCTGACGGCTGCCTTGTCTTTTATTAAAACAGAGCCGTCTTTAATTTCCGCAATGCCTTTAAGCCATTCCATGGTTGTGTCCCTCCTGTTTAAAGAAAGTTAAATTCGGTGAATTGTTTTTGATTAACAGGACAATTATACCAAAAAAAAGTTGCAAAAAAATAATTATTTTACAACCGTGAAATTACCTTGTGGGTTCAAGTTTATAATGTGACCCCTGAATCATTATTCCGGCCGTTTCATCTCCTGATTGCTTTAAGAGTCTTACGGCAATTTATCGGTTGACAAACGCA
>JACQZD010000089.1 GCA_016207865.1 Nitrospirota bacterium | reverse complement strand
CTCCTGTATTCTGACTTCTGACTTCTGACTTCTGAGCTTTTTAATAATTTCCTTAATTGTCAGCTCATATGCGCCTTTTTCACCTTTTGAGCGGCTGAATGCGCAGAACTTACAGCGGTTGACACATATGTTTGTGGGGTTTATATGATGGTTGCGGATAAAATATACATTGTTTTTATTTTTTTTATGGGCAATGTAAGATGCAAGCCTGCCAATGGTAAAAATATCCCCGCTTTGAAAAAGCGTCAGGGCGTCATCAGAGGTCAGGCGCTTTCCGGAAAGGACTTTAGATGCAATTTTATTAAGGGACATTGTCAACTTTGCGTACAGCGTTCATCGCGTTATAGCGTACAGCGCAACAAACGCTATAAACGCTTCTTTCACAGCGTCATGCTTTCAAGCCTTGCAATCCTCTCTTCCATGGGCGGGTGCGTGATGAAAAGTTTCAAAAGCCCCCCGCCTGAAAAGGGATTTACAATAAACATAAGCGCCGTGGCAGGAGTTGCAGTCTGAAGGGGTATCTTCTGGGACGCCATGTGCAGTTTTCTAAGCGCATTTGCAAGACTCCTCGGGTTGCCGACCATCCTTGCGCCTCCGGCATCTGCCAGGTATTCCCTTGAGCGTGATATAGCCATTTGAATAAGCATTGCTGCAATTGGTCCTACAATCATCATAACAATCGCTGCAATAGGATTCCCGCCCTCATCATCATCGCTTCTTCCGCCTAATATCATGGCCCACTGCGCCATCTGCGCAAGATAGCTTATTGCGCCGGCGATTGTAGCCGCAATTGTGCCTATCAGAATATCCCTGTGCTTAACATGGGCCAGCTCATGGGCTATTACGCCTTCAAGCTCTTCACGGGTCAGAATGTTCATTATCCCTCTTGTTACGGCAACTGCCGCGTGTTCAGGATTTCTTCCTGTGGCAAATGCATTGGGCTGGTCTCCTTCAATTATATAAACCTTTGGCAAGGGGATCTCGGCCCTCTGCGAAAGCCTTCTTACAATTGAGAAAAGCTCAGGGGCGTCGTTTTCCCTAACTTCTTTTGCACGGTACATTTTAAGCACAATCTTATCGCTGAACCAGTATGTAACAAGGTTCATCACAAGGGCAAACATCAGCGCCATTGTCATGCCGGACCTGCCGCCAAAGGCAGCGCCTGCCCATACGAGGATAAGTGTAAGCAACACCATAAAAAACATGGTTTTCATTGTATTCATTGTGTTACCTCCGTAATATCATCAGTTGTTAATCAATACTAAAAATAACATAAATTTTTGTCTTTAATCAAGCCGCCCACCCAGTTTGATGTCAAAATTTCTCTGATTGTTTTGTCTTGTTTTGTCAAAAAACTCTTTTTGCCCATTTATCCGTCATTCCCGCGCAGGCGGGAATCCAGTATTTTTGATTCTGGATTCCGTATCAAGTACGGAATGACAATAGAATAAGGCTTCATTGACAAAACCCCTGACAAAGCAATATAATTTACTAAATCTCAAATTAAGTTAAGGAGGATGCGGGATGTCTGAGAATATTACAAATGTTAATGCTGAGTCTTGGGATAAAGAGGTTGTTCAAACGCCGGGAGTTGTCATGGTTGATTTCTGGGCCACATGGTGCGGCCCGTGCAAGACAATAGCTCCCACAATTGAAGAATTAGCCAAAGAATATACAGGCAAGGCAAAATTTGTAAAAGTTAACACAGATGAAAACCCTGACCTTGCAAGCCGTTATAAAATTACCGGTATTCCTACGCTCATCTTTTTTAAAGACGGCCAGCCGAAGGAGCATGTAGTCGGGGCAGTGCCAAAGGCTCACCTCAAGACAAAATTAGACTCCCTCCTTTAATAAATAACCATGCTTTGGGATGTCATAATAGTCGGTGGAGGCCCTGCAGGTCTTACTGCGGGGCTTTATACTTCAAGGGCGCGGCTTAAAAGCCTTCTTGTTGAAAGGGCCTTTGCCGGCGGTCAGGTCACAACCACAGAATGGATTGAAAACTATCCTGGTTTTGATGAGGCTGTCTCCGGCATTGAACTTGCCCAGCGGATGGAAAAACAGGCAAAAAAGTTCGGGCTTGAGATAATTCAGGGCAGCGTCCGGGAAATTTCAATAGACGGCAAGATAAAAAAGGCACTGTTTGAAAACGGAGAAACTTACGAGGCCAAGAGCATAATCCTCTGCACAGGCGCAAACCCGAAGCCGCTGAACATTGAAGGAGAGGAAAAATTCAGGGGCCGGGGAGTTTCATATTGCGCTGTGTGCGACGGGGCCTTTTTCAAAGGCAAACGCCTGGCAGTCATAGGCGGGGGCAATTCCGCAGTTGAAGAGGCGCTATTCCTGACAAAATTCGCAGAGATTGTTTATATCGTTCACAGGAGGGACCAGCTCAGGGCTGAAAAAATTCTGCAGGAGCGGGTATTTTCAAACCCTAAGATAAAACTCATCTGGAATTCCGTCCCGGAGAAAATAGACGGGGACGATACCGTTACCGCATTATTTCTTAAAAATGTAAAGACCGGTGAAAGCGCAAGGCTTGATGTCGGGGGCATCTTCGTTTACGTCGGCTATAATCCTAATACAAAACTTCTTGAAAATATCGTTGCGCTTAACGAAAATAATTACATCATCACTGATGATGCAATGGCAGCATCACAGCCGGGCTTTTTTGCGGCAGGCGATGTAAGGCAGAAGCCCCTGAAGCAGATTGCCACAGCAGTAGGGGACGGCGCCACAGCGGCTTATTCAGCGGAAAAATATATAGCGGAGAACTTTTAATTAATGTTTGAATCATTATCTGAAAAATTAGGCGGGATATTTAAAAAGTTAAGAGGGCGCGGCTTTCTTAAGGAAGAGGATATTGCCGCCGCCATGAAAGAGGTCCGGATTGCCCTGCTTGAGGCAGACGTCAACTTTAAGGTCGTCAAGGACTTTACCGAGAAGGTAAAGGAGCGGGCTGCCGGCAAGGCAGTCCTTGAGAGCATTACCCCCGGACAGCAGGTCGTTAAAATTGTTTATGATGAACTCTGCAGTCTTATGGGCGGCAGTCACAGTAAGATTCATCTTGCGCCCAATCCGCCTACGGTCATAATGCTTGCCGGGCTTCACGGCTCAGGCAAAACCACTACCTGCGCAAAGCTTGCAAAAGGTTTTAAAAAAGACGGAAGGCGTCCGATGCTTGTTGCAATGGACACGGCAAGACCCGCAGCCATTGAACAGCTCATCTCTTTAGGCTCGCAGATAAACGTGCCTGTTTACGGCACAAAGGCCGGTGATGACCCTGTGGAGGTCTGCTCAGACGCCCTTAAAAAGGCAGACTCCGAAGGCATGGACATTGTCATTCTGGACACCGCGGGCAGAATGCATGTGGACGAGGACCTGATGAAGGAGCTTGAAAACATCAAGGCCGAGGCCAAGCCGAAGGAAATCCTTTTTGTGGCAGACGCCATGACAGGGCAGGACGCGGTCAATATTGCAACTGCGTTTAACAGCAGGCTTGATATAAACGGGGTTATACTCACGAAAATGGACGGCGATGCACGCGGCGGCGCGGCGCTTTCAATCGTTTCCGTAACCGGAAAACCCATAAAGTTTATAGGCACAGGCGAGAAAATTGACCTGCTTGAGCCTTTTCACCCCGAAAGAATGGCGTCAAGGATTCTCGGCATGGGCGATGTCGTAAGCCTTGTGGAAAAGGCGCAGGAAGCAGTTGACCTGCAGGATGCTCTTACATTTCAGAAAAAGTTCCGTGAAGACAGGTTCAGCTTTGAAGACCTTAAGACGCAGATTAAACAGCTCCGCAAAATGGGACCCCTTGAAAATATCCTCGGTATGATCCCGGGGCTCGGCAAACAGCTTAAGGGGGTTGCGGTGGATGACCGCCAGGTCGTCAAGATTGAGGCTATAATAAATTCCATGACCAGGCAGGAAAGAGAGAATTATGCTATAATTAACGGCAGCCGTAAAAAAAGAATCGCCTCAGGAAGCGGAACTACCGTAACTGACGTAAACAGGCTGCTTAAGCAGTACCTTGAAATGAAAAAGATGCTTAAGATGTTTAAAAACGGCAAGGGATTCGGGCTGGGCAAGCTGAATTTCAAATTTTAATTTTTTGTTGGGGGGATAAAAAGTTGGTAAAGATCAGACTTACAAGAAAAGGCGGCAAGAAAAAACCATTTTACAGGGTGATAGTATGCGACTCAAGGTCCAGAAGAGACGGTCCGTTTCTGGAAATTTTAGGGACTTATAATCCTTTGACAAACCCTTCGGAAATCAAGATAAACACAGAAAGAGCCAAGCACTGGCTCAGTTGTGGCGCGCAGCCGTCTTCTACCGTTCAGAAACTCTTGAAAATTTCCGGCGTTTAGAAGACACTAACACTCATATGGAGGTGGGGCATGAGAGAATTGATTGAACACATGGCAAAGGCTTTGGTTGACAAGCCTGAGGATGTTTCTGTGGCAGAAGTGGCAGGGGAAAGAACCACTGTTTACGAACTAAAGGTCGCACTGACTGATCTCGGCAAGGTAATCGGTAAACAGGGAAAAACTGCAAGGGCTATGCGGTCTATCTTAAGCGCGGCAGGCGCAAAACTCGGAAAACACTGCGTGCTTGAGATACTTGAATAATAAATAAAACTCGTTATTTGTTGCTTGTTATTCGTTATTTGTTAATCGGATAACTTATAACGTATAACTAATAACTAATCAGTTGATGAACTGCGATATCCTGACGCTGTTTCCTGATATAATAACCGCCTATCTTAATGAGAGTATTCTCAAACGGGCGCAGGAAAAGCACCTGCTTGAGGTTAAGGTTTATAACATAAGGGATTTTGCGTCAGGCAGGCACAAGGTAGTTGACGATTATCCCTTTGGCGGCGGGGCCGGGATGGTAATTAAGGCTGAACCGCTTTTTAAGGCGGTGGACCATCTTAAAAAAGACGGCGTCAAGAGAAAAGTTATACTTCTCAGCCCTCAGGGAAAGCCTTTTACGCAGACTAAGGCTGAGGAGCTTTCAAAAGAAACAGAGCGGCTGGTCTTTATATGCGGCAGGTATGAGGGCATAGACGAAAGAGTAACGGCTTCGCTTGTGGATGAGGAGATTTCCGCAGGCGATTATGTTTTAACAGGCGGGGAGCTGGCGGCGCTGATTGTAATTGATGCCTCGGCAAGGCTTATCCCCGGGACGCTCGGGGATGCAAGGTCTGCTGAGGAAGAGTCATTTTCATGGGGCTTGCTTGACTATCCCCATTTTACAAGGCCCGGAGAGTTTGAGGGGATGAAAGTGCCGGAGGTCCTCATTTCCGGCAATCATAAGGAAATATGGCTTTGGCGCAGGAAAGAGGCGCTCAGGTAGAAAGCGGTTATAAGAAAGAGCGAGCCTCTTTCGGCATAGGCGACACCGTTAAGGTGAACATCAGGGTCGTTGAGGGAGACAAAGAACGGTTTCAGCCTTACGAAGGCGTTGTGATTTCACGCCGGGGAAGCGGCACGCGGGAGATGTTTACCGTAAGAAAACTCTCTTACGGCATTGGCGTTGAAAGGATATTCCCGATTAATTCCCCGATGATAGACAAGATAGAACTCGTCAAAGAAGGTCAGGTAAGAAGGGCCAAGCTCTATTACCTGCGCGGTAAAAAAGGCAAGGCGGCAAAGGTAAAAGAAAAATCCTTTAACGCATAAAGGAAGGCAATGAATGCCTCCGGCGCACTCTTTCAGTTTGATGAAACAGTAAGGCGCGATTATCCGGTAATCGCAGGCCTTGATGAGGCAGGCAGGGGACCCCTCGCAGGACCTTCCATCGGCATTGGAATTGTTGATGCTGATGCAATTGACAGGATAAACATCCTGCAATCAACTTATCTTGCCATGAAGTCAGCGCTTCATCACTTAAAACAACCCCCCGGAATCCTCTTTATTGACGCCGTCCGTCTCCCCGGAATTGAAATCCCGCAAAAATCCATCATCAAGGGTGAATCAGTCAGTGCCTCAATAGCCGCCGCATCCATAATTGCAAAAGTTACAAGGGACGGCATAATGGATTTCTATCATGAAAAATACCCGCTATACAATTTCGGTAAACACAAAGGCTACGGCACAAAAGAACACATAAGCCTCATACGAGCTTATGGTCCCTGCCCCATTCACAGAAAAAGTTTTAGAAAAGTAATTGATGTAGAACTGCCGCTTGCTTAAAGACTGTAATGAGTGTATCTTTTTATTCAATCGCCGCTGACATTGTAGTCTTAACCCATTTTCTGTGGATAATATTTCTTATCTTCGGAGCCTTCTGGGGCAGGAAATACAGACCGGTGAAAATATTTCATCTGTTTGGAATGGGGTTTGCCGTAATTATCCAAATATTCGGATGGTACTGCCCTTTGACACACCTTGAAATTTGGCTTAGGCGCATGCACAACCCAGAGATAACTTACTCGTGCTCTTTTATAGTTCACTATATTGAAAAACTGGTATATATTAATATTTCAATGAAAGTGATTTTTGTTCTGACTATTGCCTTGATAGCTGTATCAGCATGGATTTATCTATATAAGCCAAAAAAAAGGTAGTATTCCTATTCTTATTCCGCATCCGCGCCTGTGCGATGAAGCACAGGCGTCCACTGCCTTTTAAAATCCATAAACCTTCCAGCTTCAATCGCACTGCGCATTTGCTTAAAAAAACTGAGATAAAAGTAAAGGTTGTGAATTGTGTTAAGCCTCATTGATAAAATTTCCCGGTTCATAAAAAGATGCCTTAAATAGGCCCTTGAATAATTACGGCAGGTATGGCATCCGCAATTTGAATCAAGGGGCTTCGGGTCTTTTTTAAACTCTTCGCGTTTTATGCTTATCCTGCCTGTGCTTGTAAATAAGGTCCCGTTCCTTGCATTCCTTGTCGGCATTACGCAGTCAAACATATCAATGCCTGCCGACACTGCCTCAAGCACATCAATGAGGTCTCCGACTCCCATAAGATAACGCGGTTTGTCCTCAGGCAAAAGCGGCGCAGTATAATGGACCACTTCATACATTAATTCCTTTGGCTCTCCCACACTCAGCCCGCCGATTGCATACCCCTCAAAATCCATCTCCACTAATTCCCGCGCGCTTTGCCTCCTTAAATCTTCATAAACCCCGCCTTGAACAATCCCAAACAGCGCTTGAACCCTTGAACCCTTGAACCCTTGAACCCTTTCTGTTTCCCCTTGATCCCTGCTTTTAATGCATCTTTTCGCCCACCGGGTTGTTAATTGAAGCGATTTCAGCGTGTACTCTTTTGTCGCAGGATACGGCGTACATTCATCAAAAGCCATTACAATGTCCGAGCC